>JAHCBA010000010.1 GCA_019634625.1 Verrucomicrobiia bacterium | reverse complement strand
GCATTCATCGCCGAGCGATAAATTTGTTGGCGAACGCGAAGGCCACCGACCGCGGGCCGCTGAGGCAACCCTCGACACCAGGCGCGATCCCGCGGTTCGGTGCGCCGACTGGTTGGCCATCCGAGTAAGCTGCTCCCTATCTCTTCAAGACAATGATCGGACTGGCCTCCTCCGATGCCTTTAGGACCAGTGCTGCTTCCCATCCATCCTTCCCTGCCTCATTCAATGATGATATTAGGGCTGTCTGGCCCTGAAAGGACAGGGCTTTGTACTCCCATTGCTTTGGTACGGGCCGGACCGCAGCTCCAAGAACGGCGACCAATAGTGCTCCAGCAATGAAAGATGCGAAGATTCGTAACGCGTTGCCTTGTAGGATGGGATTGGGGTGTTTGCTCATGGGAATTTCCTAACGAGGTTGGTCAGCATGCAGCATACGATAGATGGAATAAACCGAGTTTCTGGTAAAGTTTCGGCCAACGATTCAGCTCACCGATGGCGGCCCCTCCCCCGCACCCGAATTGCCAACTCGCGTTGCGGGGCCGCCATTCGGTGCAGCGCCTGGTTGGGCTCTCGGTTCTTTGACCCTCTTGTCGAAGATGCATGCGTTGGCGAATTGCCTACCAAGATGGGTAACATCGATCTTCTTTCTTTTGAGATATATCTTCAAGCCATCCTGCTTTTCATAATGTTCTTTGAGTAACTTTACGCTTGGTGCGGTCTCGATTGTCTCGTAGACTTTATCATCTTTCAGTCGGGCCATGTTATCGATTTCAAGCAAGCCAAGCCGACAAAGATTATCCAGGTAGCTCGGCGTGAGATCAGGATACGCACATCCTGCTTCTGTTCCGATGAGACTTACGTTCTGATGGAGCACGCCATACCCATCATCTTTCATATGAAGTTGGATGTCGAGTAATGGTTTTGATTGTCCTGCGACAAATATCCTTAAGACGCGAGCCTCATCCGGACTCATGCTCTTCAAAATCTCTACAAATCCAGGGTGAGCTTCCCTTGCCGTCTTGCTGTCCAACGAAGTGGTGAGCAAGTTTGCATACATCTCTCGCAGATCAGGGTCATGTCCATTGTATTTCAGTGCCTCAAGGGCCGGCCCCGCAACGCTCGGGTTTGGTGACTGAATCTGTTCCGGCGGAACACCTTCTAGCTTCTCTGCCACTGTTTCTTGGACAAACTTCTTAATCTGGTCATAACCCCAGACAAGTCCTGCCAGAGGTTCTAAAGCTAAGTTAACGGCTTTTCCGACTGTCCCCAGAGCCTTACCTGCCTCCTTGGCAAGGGGCTGAAGCGCGTCCTCATAAATTGGGACCGCCATTGCAAGACCGGTAACAGAATCGATCGTCTGCTTAACTATACCACCTGGGGATGTGTTCTCATCTTCGCTCATGCTAATTTTCTGCCCAACGTCGAGGTGAGGGACCGGTGCCTGGCAGCGACCTCAAACCTCGAACCTAAACCCACCCCTCTCGCCTCGGTGGCAAGCCTCGCAGCGGGCACCGGTTCCCTCGACCGTCTGGTTGGGCACTCTCCTCATTTCATTGCACGCTGCCCCTCAATCCACTGAATCTGGCGTTCCAGGAGTTCCAGAGCTCCACCGTCATCCATGAATGACTCAGAATCCCACACCTGAAGATGGGAAATCACCGGCCTTTGGGGTTTAGTGTCCTCCAGGAATTGTATGATCTCATTCGCAAATTCCTGGGCCGCTACGATACCGAAGACTCCGAGTGCACCGTCTCCTGATGTATCCACCTGGATGTAGGTATATCTTCTTTCTGGTCGCTCAGAACGAAAGCGCCTCCAGTCGTTCTCGATCTTGTCGATGTGGCCCTGGACGAGGGCCATATGCTTCTCTTGCGATGTCGGAATGGCGCGCAGAGTCAAGAATAGCGCAACGAGGGCAGCGCAAATTGCCCCAGTAAACAATGTTAACCTCGAGAGGCGCATTGGAATTTTGCCCAACAGTGTTAATAAACGCAAAAGCACTGCGGTTTATCTGGAGGCGATTTCCTTGCGGTTTATCCGGAATCCTCGTTCGGCTCGGGCTTGACTTGGTGGCAGGCTATGTGGCTGCCTTGCAGGCGTCAAGGAGGGATTGCCGGTCCACGGATTCGCCAGGGTATGGCCCGATAAACCGCAAGAACTGCGCCTTCGGGGGGCGAAAAATCGACCGGATAAAGCGCAATGAAGCGGGTCGATTTTCCCGAATGGAGGGACGTTTTGGCGCACTCGCCGTTGTCCGAGCGAGATCGACGGTCGTACGAGATCGTCGTGAAATGGTTCCTCGGGTTTTGTCGGCGCGGGCGGGGCGAGGTGACGGTGCAATCCGCACGCGACTTCGTGGAGTGGGCGACGCAGCAAAAGGAGCGCGAACCTTGGCAGATCGAAGGATGGAAGGCCGCCTTGAATTGGTTTTTTCGTGAAGCGTCGAGGGCGGCTCGACCGGATGGATTTGTTGCGGGGCAGCCTTCGGTTCCGGAGGACACGGGTCCGGGGCCGGCCGAGGCGGGGTGCGATCGGTCCGCTTCCACGTCCGGCAACTCGGAGACGGAAGCGTGGGGCCCGAGCACGGAGGGGGCGACGTCGGTTGAGGGATTGGAACCGGAACAGGAACCCGAAGCGGAAGCGGGGACGGGACCACGCTGGAAAGTGGCGTTCCTGACCGAAGTTCGGCGACGGCACTACTCGTATCGAACGGAGCAGACCTACATGGTGTGGATCGCGCGTTTCGCCCGACATTTCCGAACGGACGATGTCGAGCGGTTGGGGGAGGCGGAGATCGGGGCGTTCCTGGACTCGATGGCGCTGAACGAGCGGCTCAGTGCGAGCAGTCAGCGGCAGGCGTTGAACGCGCTGGTGTTCCTGTTTCGCGAGGTGTTCGGGCGGGAGTTGGGCGACTTCTCCGACTACAGGCGGGCGAAGGTGCGTCCGCACCTGCCGGTGTGGCTGACGCGGGAGGAATTGGGTCGGTTGCTGGACCGCCTGGAAGAGCCTTGGAGACTGATGGCACAGGCGATGTACGGAAGCGGGCTTCGGCTAATGGAACTGCTGCGGTTGCGGGTGAAGGGGACCCCCAGGTCGAGTCGTGCGCCGGACGCGAGCGGAACGAATGGCCGGGGAGACGGGAAAACCGGCAGGTTGGGACACTTCGTGCCGGTCAATTCGCCGACGGGTTCGGTCATCGCGCGGAGGGTCCCATGGCGTCGCGGTTTCTCAAGCGGGAAGATGTGGGTTCTGTAAACAGATTGCAGGCCGACGAGACGCGAGAAGGGGATTCCCGGAGGCACTGCAAATAGTGCCAACGTCCCGTCCAGCACCGTCCGTGGGTGAAAAAAGCCCTGAAAATGTGGTTTTCTTGAGAGAAGAGGTGGTGGTAGGAGAAGGATTCGAATGGCCCAGCCTCATTCTTCGCCTTTCAGCTAAGTTCAGTAACTTGCTGCTACTGTGTGCGTTGTGCGGTGTCTGCCGAGGCAGGCAAGTGAACCAAAATGCACGGTCCTGAACAAAAGGTGTCAGCGTTTGTCAGCAGAGAAGGGCGTGTTGACAGTCATCGCACAGTCGTTGTCAGCAACCGCCAGAGAAGGTCGCCGTTGTCAGCAGCGGACTCCGTCGGTGGGGCTGTCACCGCGTTACGACCGCTTCCCCCTCATCAACGCTTTGATCTCGCGAAGCTCGGCCCGAACTGTTTGCAGGGGCAACCAGAGTGAAGCGTGCTCCGCGCGGGTAACGCCGCGTGGAGGTCCGCCACGACGGACGTTCAAGGCGATCCAACGTCGGGCGACATCGACGTTGTCGGTCGGCATCCCCCGGCGTCGGTAGCGAAGGATGGTGGAACGGTTGCAGGGCAGGGCACGGGCAAGCTGGGCGTCGGTCATGGCGGGGGGCACCTTATTGCAAATGCTTAGCAATAACGACTCGTGGGCGCTTTCTGCCCCGTATCCGGACCCGACCCTTAGGATTCCGGGGTAGAGGGTACCCCTCCCGCGCACGAATGGCGGCACGGGGGAATTGGGGGAATTGGGGAAACTAAAACCTCCCCAATTCCCCCATGAACTAACCGACATCGTCGGAAAGGTAGTAGGTGCCCTCGGCCTCCGACCGTTGGACCAGGACACCCTCTTGAGGTTGGTCCAGACAGAGCCGCACACCGGCCCCGCTGTCCTTGCCCTCGCTGGAAGTTCCGACGCCTGTACAGCACTTTTCTGAATTATGGGCGCCTGTCAGGGGAGGCTTGGTTCCCCCGGGGTTTCGGGGGGGTACGAGGGTGTCCCTGTGCGTTTCGCAGAAGAGTGTCACTTCCGCTGCCGGGGGTTGCCGGGGGTCTGCCGGGGGTGAAATTTTCCGACCCCCGGCAAACTGACACAGCAAAAACCCCTTATTTTATTATCTTTTTTGAGAAGAAGAAGAGAAAGAGAGAGTAGTTGCCGGGGGTGCCGGGGGTCTTCTGACCAAAACAGGCGGCGGATTTCCAGAGGTCGGTTTCGGGTCTGGCGGAAACGCCCGGAACCTTTTGGGTGCCAAACACCCCCGGCACCCCCGGCAGACTCATGCAACCATTTGCTGCCCAGAGCCTTAATCTGCCGGGGGTCACGAATTGTTACCCCCGGCTGCCGGGGGTCTGACCCCGGCAGATGCCATTTCCGCGTTGCGCTGGGCTTCCTCCTTCCTCCCGGTGCCGGGCAGGATGCAGTAATGCATCACGTCCTTACGATCTTTGGCCTTCGCGGCAGAGAAGATGCGCTCGAAGTGCGTCCAGTGAGTTTGTAAACGCTTTGCTACTTTGGAGGTCAACTGATCGACACGAAAAAGCTTGATGTCGGCGAGTTTGATCTTCTCGGCGATGCTGGCGGCGGTGCCGGTCAGACCCTTCTCAGGGATCTGATCGCGAATCAGACGAACAATGTCGTCACTTTCCAGGGCAAGCCGGGACTTGTCTGTTTCCGCATCCCGCAGGGCGAGGGTGGCTTCCCGCTCAAGGTTCAGGGCACGCCCGACCCTAACGGCAAGGTTCGCGAACTCCGGGTAGCGATGATTAAGTCCGCCTTCGACGGGCCTCTGATCCGCCATGGCCGCGGCCAGCGTCCAGACGAGATGCGAGAGGTAGGCGTCGCGCTTGGCCGATAGTTCGGCGAACAGTTCGGCCTTGCCCAAGGTCGAATCCCGACGTCGCATCTTCACCACCACCAGCCGGTCGGACACGTTCGCGTCCCCCGCGAAGAGCGGAGTTGCCGATGTCAGGACGATGCCCCCGCGGCTTCGCAGGCGCACCTTGCCCTTGTCTGTGTAGAGTTGGCGTTTGTGTTGCTCCCCGCCGGTGCTGACCGACGCCAGCCAGTCGCAGAACCAAGGGATCGTGGAGTCGGCATTATCCAGCAGCGCGATGCCGCCCCCTTCCACCGTCACCATGACGTCGTTTTTTTGCAGGGATCGGTCGATGGTGAGGATCGAAGACACGCCAAGGAGCAACCGCTGCAACCCCTCGCCAAACGGTGTCTTGCCGCTGCCGCCGTCGCCGACTACGGCCAAGGGAGGACGCTCGCCGCACGCCGGAAGACAGTAAGTCCAGAGTTGGGCAATCAACCGTCCGCGGGCGCAGTCGTCAGCCAGACTTGCGTCACGAAACAACGGGCAATCCTCGAATGGGTTCAGCGCGTCTGCTTCAGCGACCAGCAACCAAGGTTGGCAGCATTGATCCGGCAAAAACAGGACGCCATCGGTGCCGTTGTCCACAACTTTGGCAGCGTCCGGTGAAATGCGCACAATCTGTCCGGGGCCATTGCTGACATAGACAACCTCGCCGCGTGTCGCCCAGTAGGCTTCCGTTTTTATCGGCTTGCCGTTTTGAAGGGCGCAATACTCAACGGCCTTGATAACTTGTGGCCAATAGTTGCTGCCAGGGAACACGCCGCTGTAGTCGGCGAGCCACGCCTTGAAGGTGTCGTCCGCAAGAGAGTGAAGCTGGCGCACGCTATACTGAAACCAGAGACACGACTTGAAGTTCGGATGCTCGGCGGACCGATAGAAGGTCCCGCCCTGCTTGAGTGCGTGGATGACTGCGGTGCCAATTAGGACGCCCTTCGGTCCGTCGTCGTCAGCGGACAGGATGCGTCCGATCTCCGCACGCAGAGCATCGCGAATCGGTGTCTTCGACTTTGCTGGAACCGCTGTCGCCGCCTTGGCCTCGCCGTTCATTCGGCACCCCCGTTCCGGAGCGCGATGGCATACCCTCGCTTTTCCTCAGTTCCGATTCGCGAACGAAGCTCTCGGTTCGTTTCGGCAATTTCGGCGGCGCACGACGTATGGAAGCACGACACGGACGGCACCCCCGACAGGACAACGCGGCAATCGTCGTCTTTGTCCGCGTGGGTGTGCTTGTCGGCACCGGGGCAAATGAAATAACCGGTGACGGCGTCGACCCATTCGATTTCTCCGAGGACGCGCTCGGCAACGTGCTGGCGCAAATCTGCCTGCCATGCCGGTAAGGGGCTGTCTTGCCCGGTAATTCCGGAGTGGCGGCGGCGGTGACAAACATTCGTTCTCTCCGGCTTCAACGGCTGCAATAAGTCGTCCGGCACCATCAGCCTTGCGCCGTCAGGCCGAAACCACGCTTCGGAGTCCCCAGCCAAAAACGACAGGCGGGAATAATCGTGCTGTGCCTTGTCAATACAGTCCCCCAGCGATTCGCGGATGAGTCGGCACGCGTGCAGCGTGTAGACGTCGTGAAGGAGCGGGTCGGTGCTGGCGTACCGCGCAACGGCCTTCACCCCGCGACCGGACGGAGATACGTAAGCGAGGACTATCCACGGGAGCCGCATCAAGGCGACTCGGGTCGCGGCGGGGTCCATTAATCCCTTGTCGATGTCGAGCGGACCAAGACCGGAATAATCGACGAGGGCAGCCTTTGCCTTTGCGCGGTGGCGGAAGATGCCGCCGAAGGTGACGGCGGGCAGCCTGCATTTTGCCCGGTCGAATGCGTCCTTGCCTTGCGCGGCTAGAATGCAGCGGAGGGCTTGGGTCTGCTCCTTCATGCCGGGATCGCTCTGGATGCAGGCGAAAACCTCCGGTAGAGTCTGGACGGCGATTGGATGCGGGTGCACGCCGGCAAAGACGCTGACCCGCTCTCGAAAGTTGAAGTCCATAAGGTGAGTTGCCGCCGTGCGGGAGTCGGACCCCACGGCGGCTTTTTTATTTTGGAGCGGTGCTGTCGGCCTAATCGTCGTCGCTGGTCGGAGGCGGTGTCGCAGTCCGCCTAGACGTGGGGGGCGAAGGGGGAGGCATTCGGACGCCGCGTCGAGTCGGGACACCCTCTTGGTGTGTCTCTGGCGGTGCTGCGTCGGAATAAAGACGCCGCTTCTCCGATACCCGTGACGGCGCTGGCTTTGACGAGGGTTTCGCTGCTGCTGCTGGCGGTGGGGTCTCTACCGCTTCGAGGCGGATGCCCTCAGTAGCGACACCGTTCATCTCCGTCGCCTCGATCCAGAGGTTGACCCGCTGCCCGATCCAGCCATCGGTATCGTCTCCGAACGCGTCGGACAAGGCGTTGAGGTTGCCCCTGTTGAGCACGAGAGCGCGGACGTCCTCGTGCCAGTGCAGGACGAGCTTGAGCTTTTCAAGGCGCACTTCCGAGACGCTGGCGACGGTGACGGTGAGAACGTCCGCCTGTGCCTCATCGAGATGTCGGCGGAGGTCGGCAGAGTTGAGGTAGGAATTTCGATAATCAGAGGCTTTGAATCCCATAATAGTAGTTTGTGCGTTGTGGACGTTTACTTGGAGAGTGCAGCCAATACGGTCGACCACCGGAACCGGAGGGAACGACCGACGCGCATGCAGGGGAGCCTGCCGTCCCGGATCATGGCTAGGACGTGACGCTCGGAGATGCCGAGGCGGGAGGCCAGGGCAGGGGTATTAAGGATTTCGTCGCCGTCTGGAATGCCGACGGTGACAACTTTGGGAGTGGGAGTGGGAGGGGAGTGAATCGGTGCAGGAATGCTCATGGCACCCCCACGCATATCAGGAGAGAGCCGTTCCCTGCCTACCGGGTTTAATTGGAAAAAGCGGGCGGATTGAATTACGCCCGCTTCGCCCGAATTGCGCCCGCCCCGGCTTTCTTGAGGTCCCGCACCTTTCTGTTGAAGGAGTCCGTCTTGACCGGCAGTTCCGTCAGCCTCAACTCTCGCAGCACCGTCGCCTGAAAGTCCTTCTCGGATTGGTCGGGAAACTGCCGCAGGACACGGGCAACCTCCCCCCAGATCGGCTTGGGCTTTGCGCCGGGCTTCTTCGGGTTGTTGGTCGATGGTTTTTCAACAACCTCGGGCGACTTTCCGGACTGAACCAATTCCTTCGCTGTCTCCTTCGCCGCCTCGGGAACGACTCGAACCTCAAAATTTCCGTTGGACGGCGGAGGCCAAAAGGGATGGTCCGCATTCACGCCGCTGCCTCCAAGCTCACGACGCTCGCGGGTACAGCCGGACGGACACCAAACCACGCCTCGCCCTGCTGGTGGGTCCACCTCGCCGAGTAGGTGACGCTGATTTGCCTCGGCGAGTTTCCGGCCCAGAGGCTGACCTTCGCGGCGTCTTCCGTCGTCGCCATCAAGGCCGAGATGCAGGAGTGCCGGAGACAATTCTTGCGGTACTGCACCCCTGCTGCCTTGGCGATCACCGGCAGGCGGTGCGCCAGCTTGTTGCCATCCGGATCGGGCTGGTCTGGCCATACGGGACCGGATTCCTTGGCGATGTCGGCGAGCCATCCGATTGCGGCGTCAGGGATCGGGGCGTTTCGACGCACGGATAGCTTGGCGATGCCCGCGTTGACGATGACGACGCGTTCGGCGAGGCGCACGTCGCGCCAGTCGAGGCGGGCAACCTCGGCGGTGCGGAGGGGAACGAAGGCGAGCAGCACGAGGGCAGGCAGCTCCCCCGGTGTCGAGGCGCTGAACAGCTTGAGCAGTTCGTCCGGCGTCAGCGTGGCGCTGTCGGCGACGACGACCTTGGGCGGTTCAACATCGGCAATTTCCAAGGCGTGTTCGCGTGCGATCCATTTTTGGCTGGCGGCGAAATTGTAGAGCCGGACGACGAGACCCCGGATGCCCTGCTGCGTCTTGGGCTTCACTCCCAGGCCGCGCAGCCAGTCCCGGAGGATGGGGCCGGACACGTCGTCGAGGGCGCTGCCGCCGAAGTCGTCCCCGAACCGTTTCAGGCTGTTCTTGGCGGTGCGCTGGTAGGCGACGCTCAAGCCTTGCGCTGACAATTCTGTCAGCAATGCCTCGACGGCTTCCTTGATGGGCTTGCGGACCGTGGTGCGGTGCCGCTTAGCGTAATCGGCCGCAGCCGTCCGCAGGCTGACGCCCAGAGGGCCGAGGATGGCCGTGGCGGCGCTGAAATCCTCGGACTCGGACGCCGAGAGGGTGCGGACGTGGGAACGTTGCCCGACCAGTTGCGCGGCCTGCTGGCGGGCGTACTGCGCGGCTTCGCCCTTGTCGGCGAAGGTTTTCCGCTGCCTGCCTCGGGGGCTGTACCAGCAAACCTGCCATTGCCTTTCGCGGAGGGGGTAGACCTTGACCGCCACGGACCCTCGGGAGACCTCGAACGCCGTCCTGCCTTCATCGCTGTTCAGTTCCATGGGGCGGGACTGTCAGCAATTTGTCAGCGTTCGTCAATTTTCCTCAAAAACCCCTGAAAAACGTGGTGGTAGGAGAAGGATTCGAACCTTCGTAGGGCGTTAGCCCGGCAGATTTACAGTCTGCTCCGATTGACCGCTCCGGCATCCTACCGATCCATCCCTCCGGAATCCGGCGGGGAGGGCACTATAGGCGGGGAACGGTGCACCTTGTCAACCCGGGGCGGCTTCCCTACGGTGCAGGGGTGTTCGATTCGCTGAGCAAGAAGTTGCAGAAGGTGTTTCGGGATCTGCGGGGTCTGGGCCGGATCTCCGAAACCAACATTTCCGAGTCGCTGCGCGAGGTGCGGATGGCGCTGCTGGATGCGGACGTGAACTTCAAGGTGGCGCGCGATTTCATCGAGGCGGTGAAGTCGAAGGCGGTGGGCCAGGAGGTGATCCAGAGCATCAAGCCCGGCGAGCAGGTGGTGAAGATCATCCATGACGAGCTGGTGTCGCTGCTGGGATCGAACCACAGCGGGCTCGGGTCGTCGCGCCAGCCGTCGTGCATTCTGATGGTGGGGCTGCACGGGTCGGGGAAGACGACGTCGAGCGGGAAGCTGGGGAGGTTGCTGGCGCGGGAAGGTCGCAAGGTGCTGCTGGTGGCGGCGGACGTGTACCGTCCGGCGGCGATGGATCAGCTGGAGACGCTGGGGCGCCAGGTGGAATTGCCGGTGCTGGCGATGCGGGGGGAGACGGATGTGATCCGGATTGCGCGGCGGGCGCTGGACCAGGCACGGGAGGAGGGGCTTACCACGGTGGTGTTCGACACGGCGGGGCGATTGCAGATCGACGAGCCGCTGGTGCAGGAGCTGGTGCGGTTGAAGAAGGAGGTGCATCCGGAGGAGATCCTGCTGGTGCTCGATGCGGCCACGGGTCAGGAGGCGGTGAATGTGGCGCAGCACTTCGACAAGGCGCTGGGGGTGACGGGCGCGATTCTGACCAAGCTGGACGGCGACGCACGGGGCGGGGCGGCGTTGAGCTTCAAATCGGTGACCGGCAAGCCCATCAAGTTCGTGGGAGTGGGCGAGAAGCTCGACGATTTCGAGTCGTTCCACCCGGAGCGGATGGCGTCGCGGATCCTGGGGATGGGGGATGTGGTCAGTCTGGTGGAGCGGGCGGCGGAGGCGGTGGATCTCGACGAGGCGGCGAAGCTCGAGGAGAAGATGCGGCGCGGCCAGTTCACGCTGGACGACATGCTGGAGCAGATGCGGGCGATGAAGAAGATGGGTCCGCTCGAGAATCTGGTGAAGATGCTGCCGGGCGGTTCGGACATGATGCAGGGGGACTCGTTGTCGAAGGGGGAACGGGAGATGCGCCGGATGGAGGGGATCATCTGTTCGATGACGGCGCTGGAGCGGCGGAATCCGAATGTGCTCAATGCGAAGCGGCGCCAGCGGATCGCGCGGGGCAGCGGGACGCAGGTGTCGGAGGTGAACAGCCTGCTCAACCGGTTCGCGCAGATGCAGCAGATGATGAAGAAGATGGGGAAGTTCCAGAAGATGATCTCGAAGATGGGCGGCGGTCTGCCGGGGATGGGGGGCATGGGAGGCCTGGGCGGCGGGATTCCGGGGATGGGCGGGGGATTCCCGCGGTTGCCCCGGTGAAGGGTGCCGGGACGGAAGGCGGAAGGCGGAAGGCGGAGGGCGGAGCAGCGGTTGCCATGAACTCACCGGTGCGCCATGGCGGGGGCGGAGACAGTTCCCGCGGAACGGGGCTGGAGCCGGCGAACCGATTCGAGGAGATCCGGTACGAACCCGACCCGGATTCGGATCTCGACCCGCGGGAGGCGCCGGAACGGCGGACGCAGTTCCTGCGGGACCTGTCGGTGAGCGTGATCAGCCGCAATGACAGCCCGGACATTCCGTTCCGGGTGAGTCTCAATCCCTACCGCGGCTGCGAACATGGCTGCGTGTATTGCTATGCGCGGCCGACCCACGAGTATCTCGGGTTCTCGGCGGGACTGGACTTCGAGTCGCGGATCCTGGTGAAGGAACGGGCGCCGGAACTTCTGCGGGGCGAACTTTCGGCGTCCTCATGGGTTCCGCAGTGGATGGCGCTCAGCGGCGTCACGGACGCCTACCAGCCGATCGAACGGCGGCTGGGTCTGACGCGGCGTTGTCTCGAAGTGCTGGTCGAGTTCCGGCAGCCGGTGGGGATCGTGACGAAGAACGCGCTGGTGAGCCGGGATCGGGACCTGCTGGCGCAGCTGGCCCGGTACGACGCCGCGAGTGTGGCGGTGTCGCTGACCACGCTGGACCCGGATTTGCGCCGGGTGCTGGAGCCGCGCACGTCGCCTCCGGCGGCACGATTGAAGGCGATCGGTGAACTGGCGGCGGCGGGGGTGCCGGTGGGGGTGATGATTGCGCCGGTGATACCGGCGGTGAACGACCATGAGATACCGGGTCTGCTGGAGGCGGCGAAGCTGGCCGGGGCGTGCTTTGCGAGTTACACGCTGGTGCGGCTGCCCCACGCGGTGAAGGAGCTGTTTTCGGACTGGCTGGCGCGGCATTTTCCGGATCGCCGGGAGAAGGTGCTGCACCGGTTGGAGGCGATGCGGGGGGGGCGCCTCAACGATCCGCGGTTCGGTTCGCGGCTGCGGGGCGAAGGGATGTTCGCGTACCAGATCCAGCAGTTGTTCCAGGCGGCGCGACGCCGTTCGGGCCTGGAGGAACACGGGCCGAGGCTGGATGCGGGGTCATTCCGGCGCCCGGGCGGGACGCAGTTGCGGTTGCTGTGAGGACGGGGAGGTGTGCGGGGCAGGGGCGCCGGGTGCCGGGGAGAGATTACGCCTCGGGGGTGACGCCGAGGACGATGTCGAAGCGGGCTTGGAGTTCACCGGCTGGGGAGCCGGGAAGGGGCGCGAACGCCACGGTGACGGCGTCCCGCTGACGCGCGTCGCTCAGATTGCGCCAGATGCCGTCCTTCTCATTGGCGGGTTCGCCCCGGACGTAGCATTGGGTGGTGAATTTGGGCTGGCCGGTCCGCTTCACCGCGACATGGATGTGCGGGGTACGGCCGGGGTAAGGGACGGGCTTGATGGTGCGGAACAGGTATTCGCCGGTGGACCCGGTAAGGAAGCGCCCGAAGCCCTGGAAGTGCGGGTCGATCTTCTGGCGGTCACCGCCGCGGGAATGGAGGTACACGCCGTGGGCATCGCACTGCCAGATCTCGACGGTGGCGTTGCGGAGTGGATGTCCGCGGGCATCGAGGACGCGACCGCTGAGCCAGGTGATCTCGCCGGAGGCCGGGGTCAGGGTGTCGTTGAGGATCAGAAGATCGTTGTCGGTGTCGAGCGGCAGCCGGTCGGGGTAGAACGGTCCTTCGGTCTGGGCAGGGGTGAGGGTGAGGAGTTCGGCATAGGCTCCGGGTGCGGCGGCGAGGAGGGCGGCGCCGAGGGTGCGGCTCAGGAATCGACGACGATCAGGAAGCGTGATGCGCGGGGTCATGAGTGCTGATGAAAGACCTGGGGCGTCGGGGAAGCAAGCCGGGTTTGGGCGGGCGGGGTGCAGGCGGTGCATGCCGGAGTTGTGGGTGAGGAGGCAGCGAATCGGAGGGACGGGCTCTGCGAATCCTCAACCCCATGCGCCACACCGTTGCGGCCTCGTGGAACCCCGCCCTCCGAAGCGCCGCGTGGCGGAGTTCGCACCTCTCCCCGCAACTCCGGGAGGCACGGGGGTGAAGGGAGGGGGGGGGTTAAGATCAAGATCAAGATTAAGATTAAGATTAAGATTAAGATTAAGATTAAGATTAAGATTAAGATTAAGATTAAGATTAAGATTAAGATTAGGTGCAGGGGGGGGGTTGTTCCAGGAGCAGGGGATGGGTGCGGGTTCAGACATCGCAGATCCAGGCGGCGTGGCGGAGGGCGAGGGCGCGATCGGGCCAGGTGGGAATGAATTCCTGGGCGACGTAGCCGGAGTAGCCGAGATCGAGGAGGGCGCGGAGGACGGCGGGGTAGTTGACCTCCTGGGTGGCGTCGAGTTCGGCGCGGCCGGGGACGCCGGCGGTGTGGACATGGCCGATGAGGTCCCGAAGCTGGCGCATCCGGCGGATGACATCGCCGTGCATGATCTGGACGTGGTAGATGTCGAAGAGGAGTTTCATCCGGGGCGAATCGACGCGGCGGATGAGATCGGCGCAACGATCGACATCGTCCCCGAAGTATCCCGGGTGTCCTTTCATGGGGTGGGAATCGTCGCGGCTGTTGAGATGTTCGAGGCAGAGATCGACGCCGGCGGCCTCGGCGTGGGGGATGATCTCCTTCCAGGCCTCGACGCAATGGCGGGCGCCGGCGTCGTCGGAGATGCCGGGTTCCCGCATGCCGGTGAACGTGATCACCCGCGGGCAGCGAACCTGGACGGCGAGATCGATGGCTTCGCGAAGACGGGTCACAACGTGTTCCCGGTGGGCGGGGTTGAAGGGGCCGCGGGCGAAGCCGTGACTGCCGACGAGGGAGATTTCGAGGCCGAGGTCGCGGATCTCCGGATAGTGGCGGGCGTCGATGCCTTCCATGGCGACGAGGCCGATGTCGCGGCAGAGGCGGGCGAGTTCGAGGGTGGGCATGGGATTATAGGTCCAGCCCATGATGGATTGGCGGATGCGCCCATGCCGGATGCGGAAGGCGGGATCCACGGTGTCCTCCGGTCGCGGTCCTGGCCGAGGTTCGGCGGCGCGGGTTGGGGTGGTGGAGCGGGCGACGGTGGCGGCGGCGGCGGCGGTGTGGGCAAGCCAGGCGCGGCGGGTGAGGGGGGATCGCGGATCGGGCATGGGTGAATTGTCAGGATTTCTGCAACCGGGGCAATGGGAAGCTGGTGGTGGTGCGGTTGGGCGAAGCGGATTGGAGCGATGGGATGCGGACTCGCGGAGCTCGTCCCTCCGAAGGAGGAGCTGGGGGGGGATCGTCTCTGCGAAGGTTGAAGAGAGAACGCGGTTGGCGTGGAGCGGGGTGTCCCGCACACTGGCGCTGCAGAAACCCTGAGAAGAAAGGAAGGCCATGTCCGGAATGTTGATTGTGTTGTTGGTGCTGGGGCTGGGGGTGTTGGTGGTGGGCGGGTGGGTGATCTCGACCTACAACCGCCTGATCAGTCTCGGCAACCGGTTCAAGAACAGCTACGCGCAGATCGATGTGCAGCTCAAACGGCGGTACGACCTGATTCCCAACCTGGTCGAGACGGCCAAGGGTTACCTGGCCCACGAGCGGGGCACGCTGGAGGCGGTGATCGCGGCGCGGAATGCGGCGGCGTCGGCCAACGCCAAGGCCGCCGAGAATCCGGGTGACGCCTCGGCGGTGAAGGCGGTGGCGGGGGCGGAGACGGCCCTGACCGGGGCCTTGGGGCGCTTCTTCGCGTTGGCGGAGGCCTATCCGGATCTCAAGGCGAACCAGACGATGGCCAGCCTGATGGAGGAACTGACCAGCACCGAGAACAAGGTTTCGTTCGCCCGGCAGGCCTACAACGACTCGGTCATGAGCTTCAACACCGCCCGGGAGATGTTCCCGACCAACGTCGTGGCGGGCGTGTTCAACTTCGGTCCGGCGGAGCTGTTCACCGTCGAGCGTGCCGAGGAACGGCAGGCGCCGAAGGTGTCGTTCTCCTGAGGGACGGAGGGCGGAAGGCAGAGGGCAGAGGACGGAAGGGTGGGTGTTGCATGGATTTCTTCGGGCAACAGGACCGGGCGCACCGCCAGACGCGGCGGTTGCTGGTGTATTTCGTCATGGCGGTGGTGCTGACGATGGCGCTGCTGTACGGGGCAGCGGCGCTGATCTTCCTGGGGCCGGAGGAGATTCTGGGCGGGGACTGGCGGCGGGCATGGGATGCGGAGCTGTTTCTCTGGGTGACGGTGGGGACGCTCGGGGTGGTGTTTCTGGGGATGGCGCAGAAGATGTGGGAACTGTCGCGGGGCGGCAGCGCGGTGGCGGTGGCGCTGGGCGGGCGTCCGGCGGATCCGCAGTCACGGGATCCCCTGGAGCGGCGGCTGTGGAATGTGGTGGAGGAGATGGCGATCGCCTCGGGGTTGCCGGTGCCGGACGTTTATGTGCTGGAGCATGAGGAGGGGATCAACGCGTTCGCGGCCGGGTTGACCACCAGCGACGCGGTGGTGGGGGTGACGCGCGGATGCATGCGGTTGCTCACGCGCGACGAGCTGCAGGGGGTCATCGCGCATGAGTTCAGTCATGTGGCCAACGGCGACATGCGGCTGAACCTTCGGCTGATGGGGATTGTTCACGGACTGCTGGGTCTGGCGATGCTGGGGCAGTTCCTGCTCCGGATTTCGTTTTACACGGGCGGGCGCGGGCGATCTTCGAGCAGCGGGGGAGGCAAGGGGGGTGCGAATCCGATTCCCCTGCTGGGGCTGGCGCTGCTGGTGGCGGGGGGGATTGGTCTGTTCTTCGGGCGGCTGATCAAGAGCGCGGTGTCGCGTCAGCGGGAGTTCCTTGCGGACGCGGCGGCGGTGCAGTTCACGCGCAATCCGGACGGTCTGGTGGGGGCGCTGAAGAAGATCGGCGGATTTGTGCAGGGGGCGCGACTGTCCAACCCACGGGCGGAGGAGGCGAGTCATCTGATGTTCGGCAACGGTCTGGCGCCGTCGTGGATTTCGGCGTTGTCCACGCACCCGCCGTTGGTGGATCGCATCCGGGTCTGGGAGCCGAACTTCGACGGGAAGTTCAGCCGGGTGACCTTTCCCGAACCCGATGCGCCGCCACCCTTGCCGCCCGGGGTCCGGTCAGCCCGGCGCGCGAATCAGGGCGCGGTCGGGGGCGCGGTCGGGGGCGCGGGGCTGCCGCCGTTCACCCACGGTATGGTGCTGGCGGGTGCGGCGGTGATGGGTGCGGGGGAGGTGGTGCGGCAGGCGGGCCGGGTGACGCCCGCCCACCTGCAGTGGGCTTCGGATCTGATCCGGGCGATGCCCGAGGCGTTGCGGGAGGCCAGTCACGATCCCATGGGGGCGGAGGCCCTGGTGTACGGGTTGCTCTTGGGCGAGGCGCCGGGGGCGCGCATCGAGGGGCTCAAGGGATGGCGGGATGCGATGCCTCCGGGGGTGGCCATGGAACTGGACCGGTTGCTGCCGGAACTGGACCGGCTGGAGGCCTCGGCGCGGCTGCCGTTGGTCGAGTTGTGCCTGCCAAGCCTGCGCCGGTTGTCTCCGGACCAATACGCCGGTTTCGAACGGCTGTTGCGGCAGTTGATTGAGGCGGATCAGCAGATGGACCTGTTCGAGTACGCGCTGGACAAGATGCTGCGACGGCATCTGGCGCCGCATTTCGGGGCGAAGCCGGGGCGCGTGACCCAGTATCACGCCTTGAACCCGCTGCTGCCGGATTGTGCGGTGGTGCTGTCGGTTCTGGCCCGGGTCGGGCACGACTCGCCGGAGGCGGTTCAGGCGGCGTTTCTGGACGGGATGCGGGCGCTTGGGGTGGATGCCGTGGCGTCAGGGATCCGGGTCGAGGAGAAGGCGGGGTTGTCCGAGGTGGAGGTGGCGCTCGACCGGCTGGGACTGGCATCACCGCCGATCCGGGGCCGGGTGCTCAACGCCTGTGCTCAGGCGGTGGCTTCGGATGGGCAGATTTCCCAGCGGGAGGGGGAGTTGCTGCGGGCCATCGCGGACACGTTGGATTGTCCATTACCGCCGTTCCTCGGGGGGCGCCCGGCGGCGACGGAGGGCGGATCCTGAGGGGAAGGCGAGACGCGCCAGGGGACCGGGCGCTGCTGCCCCTTGGAGACGGGGGCGAGGCCTGGAAGGGCCGGGATCCCTCAAGGCCGGGTTTCACGAGGCTCAAGGGGAATGGAGTTCCAGCACGTCCTCAAGCCCATCGGTTTCGTCGAGATGGATTCTGCGTGGACGGCATCCGGAGACAAGCGGGAACGGGACGTCTTCGGCGTTGCAGCGTCTCTTCTGCGAAATTCCAGGACCCCTTGAATGCCTTCAAGGGCCGTGAACAGCGGCTGCGATCCTGTGTCGTTCAGAACCTCGGTGTGAGCCTCCCGTTGCACCCACCCCACAACTTCGGGATGCACCGTGGCGTGACCCGGGCGTTGGCAGGGGCTTGCGGGCTGGGCATAATCGGCGCTTCGTGGAACCTGCGATTGAAACCATCGGATTGGTGGCGGGCAGCCGGTCGCTGCCGCTGATATTTGCGCGGGAGGCGCGTGCGAAGGGCATTCGTCGGATTGTGGCGGTGGCGGCGGAGGGGGAGACGGATCGGGAGATTGAACGGCTGGCGGACGAGGTGGTGTGGCTGCGGGTGGGTCAGTTGGGGCGGATGATCAAGGCGTTCACGGACCGTGGGGTGACGCATTGCGTGATGCTGGGGCTGATTGCGCCGAGGAGTTTGTTCGATGTTCGTCCGGACATGCGGGGGATATCGGTGCTGATGCGGCTGAAGGAGAAGAACGCGCACACCATTTTCGGGGCGATTGCCGATGAGTTGGAGAAGGACGGCGTACGGGTGATCCCGGCGGTGCCATGGCTGGAGTCGATCATGCCGGGGGCCGGGTACCGGGTGGGACCGGCGCTGGCGGACCGGGAGGCGGCGGATGTGTCGTATGGGTATCGCGTGGCGAAGGAGATTTCGCGGCTGGAGATCGGGCAGTGCGTGGTGGTGAAGAAGGGGACGGTGCTGGCGGTGGAGGGGTTCGAGGGGACGGACAAGTGTCTGACGCGGGGCGGGGAACTGGCGGGACGGGATCGTGGGGCGGTGGCGGTGAAGGTGGCCAAGAGGAACCACGATCTGCGGTTCGATATTCCGTGCATTGGTCCGACGACGCTGGAGGTGTGCGCGGCCCATGGGATCGAGGTGCTGGCGGTGGAGGCGGGGATGACGCTGCTGCTGGACAAGGAGGATCTGGAGCGGTTGGCGGCGCAGGTGCGGGTGACGGTGGTGGCGACGGGAGGGGAGGAAGCGTTGATCTGAGGAGGGATTGCGGGGGACGGGGCGGGGCCCGTAGCGTGGCGGCGACGTGCGACGGCTGGACCGGTATTTGCTGAAGGAGTTGCTGACCGCGCTGGGCTACTGCCTGGCGGGGATCCTGGTATTCTGGCTGTCGTTCGAGTTGCTCGGGGAGATGGACGAACTGCGGCGGCGGGAGGTTGGGCCCGGGGCGGTGGTGCAGTATCTGGGGCACCGGCTGCCGTTGTATCTTCTGCTGCAGATCCCGGTGGCGCTGCTGCTGTCGCTTCTTTACGTGGTATCCCACCATGCGCGGCACAACGAGCTGGTGGCGATGCGGTCGGCGGGGTTGAGCTGGTGGCGGATTGCGGTGCCGTATTTCGGGGTGGGCACGGCGTTGAGCCTCGGGCTGATGGCCTTGAACGAGTACGTGGTGCCGGATGCGGCGGCGCGGGCGGACGCGGTGCTCGAGCGGGGAGCGGGGCGGGAGGCGGAGGGGGCTGGGGAATGGCGGGAGAACCTGAACTTCCGGGATCCGGAGACCGGGCGGATCTGGCTGGTGCGGGCGTTCCGGCCGCGGACGGGGGATCTGGTGGGGGTGGACATTCAGTGGCCGGGAGAGGGGGGGGCGGGGGAACGGATGATCGCGGAGCGGGGGTTTTGGCGGAACGGGCGGTGGGTGTTCGAGGAGGTGAGCCGGTTCACCTTTCCGGCGGGGATGGAGAGCGACCCGGTGCAGACCTGGACGAACCGGTGGGAGACGAGCGGGTTTCCGGAGACGCCGAGTCATTTGCGGAGCGAGGTGAAGATCAGCCGGCTGCTGGGGAGTCTGCGGAAGTCGCGGCAGGTGCAGTTGTCGCTGCGGGAGATCGGAGAGTACCGGGAGCTGCATCCGCGACTGGCGCCGGAGATGGATGCGTTGTTGCGGACGTGGTACCACGACCGGCTGGCGTCGCCGTGGACCTGCGTGGTGGTGGTGCTGATTGCGATTCCGGCGGCGGTGGGGTCGGGACGGCGCAATCCGTTTGTGGGGGTGGCGGCGTCGATCTTCGTGGCCTTCGCGTATTTCGTGATGAAGGAGTTCAGTCTGGCGACGGGGTCGGGGGGGTATGTGCCGGCATGGGTGGCGGCGTGGCTGCCGAACGTGGTGTTCGGGGGGGTGGGGGCGCTGGGGATCTGGAGGGCGCGGTAGTGGGGTGGTGTCGGCGTGGACCGGGCGGGGGAAGCATGATGGAATCCGGGGGTGCGGACGGAACTCGATGTGGTCCTGGCGCGGTGTCGCCGGATGGAGGCGGTGAATGCGGCGGCGTTGACGGTGCATGCTTCGCTGGAGCCGGAGGAGGCGTTACGGGTGCTGGTGGGGGAGGCGGTGCGATTGACGGGGGCGAGCAGCGGTTCCCTGGTGCTGCGGAACCCGAACTCGAACCTGTTGGAGATCGAGGCGGCCATCGGATTGCCGGCATCGGCGAGGTCCCTGCGGCTGCCGATGGGGCGAGGGATCACCGGATGGGTGGCGCGGATGGGGAGGCCATTGCGGGTGGGCGATGTGGCGGGTGACGCGCGGTATCTGGCGGTGCGGCCCGAGGTTCGGTCGGAGCTGGCGGTGCCGTTGGTGGTGGAGGGGGAGGTGCGTGGGGTGCTGAATGTGGATTCCGAGGTGGCGGACGCGTTTGGGGAGGAGGACGAGGCGCTGCTCGAGGAACTGGCGCGGCACGCGGTGGTGGTGATCCGGAACACCTGGCTGCTGGAGCAGGCGCGACGGCGGACGACCCTGGCGACGGCGCTGGCGGGGATTGCGCGGGCGATGAACACGGCGTTCGGGCTGGACGAGGTGCTGCATCTGATCACGCGCGAAGCGGTCCAGTTGATGGGGGCGAAGGTGAGTTCGGTGCTGATGCTGGGCGACGATCCGGAGACGCTCGAACTGCGGGCGAGTCATGGGGCGGGACCGGACTATCTGGGGCGGGGGCGGTTGCGGGTGGACGAGAGCCTGGTGGGGGTGGTGCTGAGGCGGCGCAAGGCGTTGCAGGTCGAGGATGTGCGGACGGCGCGGTTGTACCAGAGCACGGAGGTGGCGAGGCGGGAGGGGTTGGTGTCGCTGCTGAGTGTGCCGCTGACCTTGGGGGAAGAGGCGCGGGGGGTGTTGAACGTGTATTCGGGCGAGGTGCACACGTTTTCGAACGAGGAGATCCAGACACTTTCGGCGCTGGCGGAGTTGTCGGCGATCGCGCTGGACCGGGCGCGTTGGGCGGAGCGGATGGCGTTGGCGGAGGATCAATTGCGGCGGAACGACAAGCTGTGCGCGCTGGGATTGCTGGCGGCGGAGGTGGCGCATGAGATCCGGAATCCGCTGACCGTCATGAAGATGCTGTACCACTCGCTGCATCTTGAGTTTCCGGAGGGCGATCCGCGGGCGGAGGATGCGCGGGTGATCGGGCAGAAGATGGATCTGCTGAACCGGATTGTGGAGCAGGTCCTGGACTTCGCGCGGCACGCGGAACCCCGGCTGGAACAGGTATCGGTGAGACCCCTGCTGGATGATCTTCGGGTGCTGACGCGACAGAAGCTGCGGTCGCACCAGGTTGAGTGGGTCCAGGAGGTTCCCGCGGAGACCCCGGTGCTGGTGGCGGATCCGGTGCAGTTGGAACAGGCGTTCCTGAACCTCATTCTGAATGCGGTGGAAGCCATGCCGGAAGGGGGGACGCTGCGGATTGGGTGCGAGGTGGGGCGGGGGGACGATGGGCAACCGGAACTGACGGTCAGTTTCGCCGACACGGGAACGGGGTTGCCCGACGGGCTGCGGGAAGGTCCGTCGGGACGGTTGCTGGGCTCGAACAAGCCGCAGGGGACGGGGTTGGGGCTGGCGGTGGTGACGCGGGTGGTCGAGGGGCACCGGGGCCGGTGCGAGTTCAGGTCCGAGCCGGGGCTGGGGACGACGGTGCTGTTGCGGTTTCCGGTGGGGGGCGAGGGGTGAGGACGGGAGGATTGCCATTGGGCTGGGGGCTGGCATGATGCGGGTCTGTTTATATGTCTGAGAAGCCGAAGATCATCGCCTATTTGAAGCCGACCTGCGGGTGGAGCCGCGGCGTTCGGGCCGTTTTGAACAAGTACGATCTGCCGTTTGAGGACCGGGACATCATCAATGATCCGGAGCAGCGGGCGGAAATGATCGAGAAGAGCGGGCAGATGTTGAGCCCGTGCGTGCAGGTGGGAGACCGGATGCTGGCGGATGTGAGCGGGGAGGAAGTGGAGGCGTGGCTGCTGGCGAACCAGGTGGTGACGCCCAACGATCGCGTGCCGGAGGCTCCGATCGACCAGCCTTGTCCGAACGAGATGCCGCAGGCGGCGGGGATTGGGTTTCGCCCCCGCGGCTGAGGGGCGGTTGGTGCCGGGGCGTCCGGGCGGAGGGGGGAAGGTTGGGAATGGCGGTGGACGTTGCACCGTGCATCCCGGAGTTGTGGGGATGCGGTGCGAACCCCGCCAAGCGGCGCTTCGGATTGCCGAGTTCCACGAGGCCGCAACGGTGTGGAGCGTTGGGTTGAGGAATCGCAGAGCTCGTCCCTCCGATGCGCTGCCTCCTCACCCACAACTCCGGGATGCACCGGACGCTGCACTGACCGTTCGGGTGGGCTGGACAACGGGGGGCGGGAGGCGTTTGAGTGGGGCGCATCCCGATCCACTGACTTATACCTCCCATGAAGACCGAGCATTCCCTGGAATGGCGGGGCGTCCGACGCCGCGGGTTCACGCTGATCGAACTGCTGGTGGTCATCGCGATCATTGCGATCCTGGCCAGCATGCTGCTGCCGGCGCTGGCGAAGGCGAAGGCCCAGGCGCAGCAGACCAAGTGCATGAACAACATGCGCCAGATCGGGATCGCGACGGTGATGTACGTGCAGGAGTTCGAGCGATACCCGGGGTGCCTGTTTGTGCAGGGCGGGTTCCGATATGTGTGGCCGGCGCGGTTGTTTTCGCAGATGGGGACAAACCGGGCGGTGTTTTCGTGCCCGACGGCGACGCCGTTCAGCGCGTGGGACACCAACATCAACCGGACGTTGGGGGCGCCGAACATCACGGGGGGCGGCCGGGACATCTGGGGGATCAGCGAGACGACGCTGTTTTCGGTCGGTTACAACGACTGGGGTGCGGCGCCGGCGGGCGGGACGCGGGGACTGGGAGGGGATGTGGACCTTCCGCAATTCCCGGAGATCCGGGAAAGCCAGGTGCTGCGCCCGGCGGACATGATCATGCTGGGGGACAGCAAGCCGGGGACGGGCGGAAAGATCACGCGGACGACCCGGGGCCAGTTCGATGGGAACATCGATCCGACCACGGAGGCGGAGTGGCCGTCGAACCGGCACAACCGGCGGACGGTGTTGATGTTCTGCGACGGGCATGCCGAGGTGGCGGTGCGGAACGACGTGATCAATCCGAACAACGAGCGCTGGCACCGGCGCTGGAACAACGATCACGAGCTTTCGCCGACGCGGTGGACGGTGAATCCCACGGCGGCCAACCAGATTGACCCTTAGGCGGGCGAATCATGCTCCAACTCCAGGATCGGAGCGTGCTGGTGGTGGAGGACGACGCGCTGTTGCGGCGCCAGTTGACGGCCTACCTCGAGCGGGCGGGGGCGGAGGTGACGGCGGCGGGGGATTTGGGGGCGGCACGGCGGGCGCTGGAGGCGTTGAGTTTCGATTTTGCGCTGGTGGATGTGCATTTGCCGGACGGGCGGGGGACGACGCTTCTGGAGGAGGAACGGTTTGCGGGCACGACGGGGGTGGTGGTGATGACCGGGGAGGGGGAGGTCGAGGGGGCGGTGCGGGCGATGCGACTGGGGGCATTGGATTATCTCACCAAGCCGTTCGAGCCCGGGGAACTGCCGCTGGTGTTCCAGCGGGTGACGCGACATCGCCAGAGCCGGCGGATCGAGGAGCACCGGCGGGAAGACGAGGCGCCGAAGGAAGACGAGTTTGTGTTCGGGTCCGCCTTGGAGGGGTTGCGGGGGTTGCTGGACCGCATCCTGGCGGCGGACCGGCGGATGAGGACGGGATTGGCGCCGGTGCTGGTCCAGGGGGAGACGGGGACGGGGAAGACGACGATTGCGCGGTGGCTGCACCGGCGGGGACCGCGGGCGGAGGAGGCGCTGGTGGAAGTGAACTGTTCGGCGCTGCCCGAGAGCCTGGCGGAGTCGGAATTGTTTGGGCACGAGCGTGGGGCCTTCACCGACGCGCGGACGGCGCGGATCGGGTTGTTCGAGGCGGCCCACGGCGGGACGCTGTTCCTGGACGAACTGGCGAGCCTGTCGTTGGGATTGCAGGCCAAGGTGCTGACTGCGATCGAGGATGGGCGGATACGTCGGGTGGGGAGCAACCGGACGATTCCGGTGGATGTGCGGTTGATTGCGGCGTCGAACCGCGACCTGCGGGCGTGGTGTGCGGAGGGGAAGTTCCGGGAGGATCTGTTGCATCGGTTGGACCTCTTCCGGGTGTTGATCCCGCCCTTGCGGGAACGGCGACAGGACATTGTTCCCTTGGCGAAGTCGCTGATGGCGCGCATCGGCCGGCGTCATCGGCTGGACCCGCGGGAGATTGCGGCAGAAGGCGAGGCGCGGCTGGAAGCGTACGCCTGGCCGGGGAACGTGCGGGAACTGGCCAACGAACTGGAGCGGGCGCTGATCTTCGAGGATGGGGCATTGCATTTCGACCATCTGGTTCCGTGGTCGGGCGGGGTGGGGGCACCGGGGGAAGGGGGCGTGACGGGGGGGATGGAAGGGGATGGGGGGGACTGGATGAGGGCCGGGTACCGGATTCCGGCGCAGGGATTCTCGCTGGAGGCGGTGGTGGACCGGCTGGTTCAACAGGCGGTACGGCAGACCGGGGGCAACGTGTCGGCGGCGGCGCGGTTGCTGGGGGTTTCCCGGGATGTGGTGCGGTATCGTTTGAACGGGCGCGGGGGACGGGCTGGGGAAGGTTCCCCCGGGGGGCGGGGTGAGGTCACCGGGGATGGGGAAGAATCCCCAACCCAGGGTCAAGGCATCCACGATGAAAATCCGTAACGTGTTGGTGTTCAGTGGTGCCCTGGAATCGTTCCCGACTGGCATCGAGGTTGCTAAACATCAGGCGTGGCGGTCGGGTGGACGGAAGTCAAAGCAGACGAGGGCGAACCGCCGGGAGAGGAGTGTATGCAGGCGTTTCAGCGATATGCAGTAACGGTGGTGTTCTCGCTGACCTGCTTTGCGGTGCCGGTGGTACAGGGGGCGGCGCCGGAGGCGCGGGGGAACGCTGGGGCGGCGAAGGTGGTGGCACCGCCGGTGGGACAGGGGCAGTTGCCTGGAGCGGTGGTGGGTTCGCCGGGGGGGCAGAGTGGACAGGGGGTGTCCGGCAATCTGCCGGCGGCCGTAGGGGCTGCCGAAGGGGAGAGTGAGAAGGCGGTGGAAGCCGGGTTGCCGGCGAAGCAGGACTGGCTGGCGGGGTTGACGCTGGCGGAGCAGGTGCGCGAGTTGACGGAGCAGTTCAAGCGCGAGCAGCGGGAGTTGTTGCTGCAGTATCAGGATTTGATGAAGCAGGCGCGGGATGGGCGATCGGAAGAGCGCGACCGGATTCGGGAGAGCATCAAGCTCGAATTCGACCAGTTTCGAAAGGCGTTGCTGGAGCGGCAGAAGGAATTGCGGGACGATTTGCGGCAGAGGTTCGAGGAGTTCCGAATGCGGCATCCGGAGCATCGGGAGCTGATTGAGGGGGCGAGAGAGCGGGCCCGTGAGCGGGTGCGCGAGCGCCGGGGTGGCGGAGATTGATTTTTACTCCGAAGACTGGGTGGGTGTTCGGGGTAACTAATGCCAGGCGGTCCGAATAGGGCCGCCTGGTTCGTTTTTCAACCATCACGTGGCATTTCGTTGGGCAGGACGAGGCGCGAGCGCGCCGGGTGACGGGATGCGATCCCTCCTGGCGTGGGTCTTGGCGGGGTGGCTGGTGACGGGATTGGGGGGTGTGGCGGGGATGGGCAACGGGGGCGTGGGGGGGGAACCCGAGGTGGAGGCGGGGAGCGACCTGGCGGGGGAGCTTGACCTGGACTGGCTGGAGGAGGCGGGGCTTCGTCCGCGGTTGTGGGATCACGCCATCACCCTGCGGACCTGGGCGGGGTACAAGGACAACCCGCAATTGAGCAGCCTCAACGCGGTGGAATCGGCCTTCTGGGCGGTTGGAGGCGAATGGATGGCGTATCGGTTGCCGGCGGATGGATGGGAAGTGACGGTGTTCGCGATGGCCGAGCACGTGGGGTATGGCGAGGGGAACCTGGACCCGGAATCGATTGCGCTGATGGACGCGCGGGTGCGACGGAACTGGGGGAACGGGTGGTGGGCGGGGTTGGGGGCGGAATACCTGTATCTCCACCAGATTTTCGATGCCTCGGAGCTGGAAGGAGTGCCCGGGGTGGTGCGTGCCGAGGGGCATCTGTTGGGAGGTCGTCCGCGACTGGGCTGGTCGCCGGGGGACCGCTGGGAATTCGAATGGGGTTGGGAGCCGAGCCGGCAATGGCTGGCGCAACCGCTGGACGGGTTCTGGGAGATGGGAACGGTGCTGCGGGCCACGCGGAAGCTTGGGGCACGGGACGAGGTGGGGGGGCTGTACCGGTACCGGGGGCGGTGGTTTGACACCCGGGCGCCGCGGGGCGCGGCCGGGCAGCCGATGGAAGGGTCTCTGTTTCAGGGGCAGCATGAGGTTGAAGGGATGTGGCGCAGGACATGGGGAGCGGACGGGGCATGGCGGGCGACGCTGCGGAGCGGATGGGCGCGGAGTCTGGACAACGGCGGGGGCTACTACGATTACGATCGGGCGCTGGTGTCCGGGGTGTTGCGTTACGCGAGCGATCGGTGGGAGGTTCGGACCGAGGCGCGCTGGCGCTGGTATCGGTATCCGGTGCAGCCGGCCGGGGCTCTGGACGGGCCGCGGCGGCGCCGGATGGATGGCAGCCTTCATGCGCGGGGGGAATGGCGGGCGGGGCGCCGGCTGCGTCTCTTCGCCGAGTATGGTCTGGAGCTGTCCGACGAGAACGTGACGGCGAGCGACTACCGGGCCCAATCGATCGGGGGCGGCATGAGTTTCGACCTGTGAGGCGAGAGACAGACCAGAGGCAGACGGCCTGGCGTCCGGCATGGCTGGCGATCGGACTGACGTGGCTGGTGACCGCGGTCCTGGTCGTTTGGGGCGCGGTGGAACTGCGCGGGCAGATCCGCCAGCAGATCACCGAACGGGACGGTGTGCTGCTCCAGGCCATGGCGCGGGTGGTGCGGGCGGCCGCGGCGGAGGACGACATGGCGCTGCCGGACGATCCGTTGCTGGTGCTGTTGCGGATGGACCGGCTGGAGGGGGTGCTGGCGGCGCGGTTGTACGATGGGGAGGGGGATTTTGTGGCGTCGCTTCCGGCCAGTGTACGGGAGGGCGGGGTGTCTGAGGCGGATTGGGAGGCGCTCCGACGACTCGATCCGGTGAGCCGGTTTCACAGCGGATTCCTGCTGGCGGACATTCTTTGGGTGACGAATACGGTGGAGTGGCTGGCCCGCAGCGAACCCATTCCGGCGATGGAGGTGTGGGTGCCGCTGCAACGGAGGGAGGACAACGGGTTCGACGCGGCGGCCTGGTTTCTTCTGGATGGTCGCGGAGTGGCGCGGGAGTTCGCGCTGCTGGATCGGAGGCTGGCGAGGCAGGCCGGATGGATCGTGGCGGGGGCGTGGGCGGTGACCGGGGGTGCGCTCGGCTGGGCGTTCCGCCGGTTGGCGAGGGCGAACGCGTTGCTGGCCCGCCGGACCGAGGATTTGCAGCAGGCGAACCTGGAGTTGTCGCAATCGGCGCGGGTGTCGGCCCTGGGGGCGGTGGCGGCCCATTTGATGCACGGACTCAAGAGTCCGGTGTCGGGCTTGCAGACCTTTGTCGCCGCGCAGGCCCAGGCGCAGTCCGGGGTGGCGGGGGACGAGGCATGGATGGACGCCTTGGCGGCCACGCGGCGCATGCAGTCGCTGATTCGCCAGGTGGTGCGGGTGCTGGCGGATCATCAGTTGGGACTGGCGTACGAGGTTTCCCTGGGCGAGGTGGCGGAGGAAGTCGTGAGGCGGTCGCGTCCGATGGCGGATGCGCGCGGGGTGCGACTGGTGCGGGAGGGGGATCCGCCGGGGGGGCTGGACAACCGGACCGCGGGGTTGCTGATTCTGCTGTTGTCGAATCTGGTGGAGAACGCGGTGGAGGCCACGCCGTCCGGGCGGGAGGTGCGGATTCGCCTGGGGGGCGACGGGGGTTGGTCCTGCGAGGTGATGGACGAGGGCGGGGGGTTGGCGGCGGAGGCACGGCAACGGCTGTTCCAGCCGCAGAGCAGCCGGAAGGAAGGGGGCAGCGGCGTCGGGCTGGCCATCACGCGCCAGTTGGCCCTGGCACTGGGAGGGACGGTGCGGCTGGTCTCGACGGGTCCGGGAGGGACGGTATTTCGGGTGGAGATTCCGGCGGCGCGGTCGGAGGCTTCCGTGGCGAAGGACACGAGTCACCCGGTGCGACACCATGGAATCACGTGAGCGAGGCGGCAGGGCAGGGAGGATGAGCGGGGGCCCGGGAGGGGCGGGAGGGGGGGCGTTGGCGGCGCGGGTGCGGCGGGCATTCGGGCTGGCTGCCGGCGGGATGGGCGTGCTGATGGGGGCGTTGGCGGCCGGGCAGGAATGGCGGTGGTCGCATCCGTCGCCGCACGGCAACAACATCGTGGATCTGGCGCATCGGGCGGGGATGTACGTGCAGGTGACGGAATTGGGCGGGGTTTACATCAGCACCAACCGGGTGATCTGGGAGCGGCGCGAGGTGGGGACGCGAAGGGATCTTCGGGGCGTGGCGTTTCTGGGGGAGCGATTGCTGGTGACGGGGGAGTCGGGCGGGGCGTGGTGGAGCGACGACGGGCGGACGTTTCGGGCGGCCGTGGTGGAACCGGCGACCGACGACTGGTTCGAGGGGGTGGCGGCATCGGCGACGATGGCGGTGGCGGTGGGGGACAACGGGGCGATTTATCGGAGCGCGGAGGGCGAGCGGTGGAACCGGGTGACGGGCACGGGGCTGGACGAGTGGATGAACGGCGTGGCTTACGGGGCGGGCCATTTCGTGGCGGTGGGCGAGTCGGGGTTGGTGGCCAGCAGTCCGGACGGCCTGGTGTGGACGCGGCGCGCCACCGGGACGACGGAGGACCTGATGCGGGTGAATTTCGGAGGCGACCGGTTTCTGGCGGTGGGGCGGCGGGGTGTGGTGATGGTCAGCACCAATGGGACGACCTGGGGTGCGGACGGGGCGACGGGGATTACGAACACGTTGCTGGCGGCGGCGGTGGGGCCGGGAACCCGTGTGGCGGTGGGGGAGTCGGCGGTGATGTACCGGTCCCCGATCACGGGCTGGCAGAATCACCTGCAGGAATCGGCCACGCCCATCCCGGCTCCTGACTGGACGTACCTGGCAGCCTTGTGGGACGGACAGCGTTACCTCGCCGGGGGACGGACGGGTGTGATGGTGGAGGGGGTGCAGACGAATCTGCCGCCGTTCTTCAGTGCGACCCTTTGGTTTCGTTTGGATGAATCGCCGCGGAACGGGTTGTGGGCGGTGGAAAGGCTGGGCGACACCTACCTGGCGGTGGGGGAGCGGGGGACGGTCCTGAGCAGCATTTCCGGCACCGAGTGGGCGCTGGAATCGACGCCTGTGGACGGCGACACGATTCTGTTTGGCGTGGGGGGATCGTCCCGGCTCGCGCTGGCCGTGGGGAGCGAGGGGGTGGTGCTGCGCAGTCCGGGATGGAGCCAGGTGGTGCAGGTGACCAACACGGTCCAGGTGGGGGACGTCACGCATGCGCTGGTCAGCACGCATCGGGCCGATCTGCTCGGGGTGGTATGGGAGGCGATCGAACCGAAACCGACGACCAACACGCTGCAAGGGGTGGGTTGGGACGGGACGCAGTACGTGGTGGTGGGCGCGCAGGGAACGGTGCTGCGCAGTCGTGACGGCGAGGTCTGGGAGGTGGGGCGGATTCCGTCGGAGGCGTTCTTCAGCACCGTGGTGCCGGTGGCGGATGGGTGGCTGGCGGGGGGGACGGAGGGGCGGTTGTTCCGGAGCGCGGACGGGGTGGCGTGGGAACCGGAGGCGTCGGGAACAGGTTCCTGGATTTATCGGCTGGGTGCCTGGGGTGACACGGTGGTTGGGGTGGGACAGAACGGGTTGATCCTGACCCGGCAGGGAGGCGGGGGCTGGGAGACGCGGGCGAGCGGGACGGACGTGTGGCTGACGGATGTCGAGCGGGTGGGCGGCGTGTATTACGTGTGCGGGTTGGGGGGGACGCTGTTGCGCAGTGTGGATCTGGCGGTTTGGGAGCCGGTGGGACTGCCGACGCGGAAGGGTCTGCACGGACTGGCGTCGTCGGGGGCGCAACTGGTGATGGGCGGCGTGGAGGGGATTGTGCTGCGGGGCTGGGAGCCGGCGGTGCCGGACCCGGTGGCCATCCGGTTGTTCGAGCATCGGCGGGGACCGGGGGCACCGGTGGATCTGTTCTTGTTCGAGGGCACGCCGGAGCGCGGGTTTGGGCTGGAAGGGGCGACAGCCTTTCCGGAATGGGGGTTGGACGGGACCTTTGAACTCGGGGCCGGGGGCCAGGCGGTGCATGGACGGCCGGCGGCGGGAGCGTTCCGGTTTTACCGGACGAGGACCGGGCCTTGAGGCGGGGTGGAGGGGGCCGTGGGTTGCAGGCCGGGGCGGGTGCCGGAAACCGGCAATTGAAAAATACAGAGTTGACCCCATTGCCCTTCAGGGCGGGGTGGGCGACGGGCGCGGGAGTTCGAGGAGGATTTGCAGGCCCTGCGGCTGGCGCAGGCGGGCGGAGACGGTGCCGCCGCAGGCATCGATGCAGGTGCGGACGATGGCCAGGCCGAGCCCGGCGCCGCCGAAATCGCGATGGCGGGAGGTCTCGGGGCGGTAGAAGGGTTCGAAGATGCGTTCGAGGTCGTCGGGAGGGACGCCGGGGCCCTGGTCGGCGATGGAGAGGATCCAGTGCTGCGGTTCGGGGCGGGCGGTGACTTCGATGGGACCGGCGTGGGCGGCGTAGCGGACGGCGTTGCGGAGGAGATTGGCGAGGGCGCGCAGAAGGAGGGCCGGGTCGGCGAGAACCAGGGCGTCATCGGGGAGTTCGACGAGGAAGGTCGCATCGGGGCGGCCTTCGCGGGCCCAGGCGCGGTCGAGGAGGGGACGGAGCTGGACCGGTTCGAGCCGGGGCGGACGTCCATGGGCGGCACGGGCATAGGCGAGGAGTTCCTCGACCAGGGCGGCCATTTCGTCGAGTTCCTCGCGCAGATCGGTGAGATGGGAGGGTGAAGGGTGGTCGCCGCGGGCCTCGAGAATGGCGACCGCGGTCTGCATACGGGCGAGGGGGGAGCAGAGTTCGTGGGCGGCGTCTCCGAGGAAACGGCGCTGGCCCTCGACATGGCGGGCGAGCTGGGCGGCCATGCGGTCGATGGCATCGGCGAGGCGCCCGAGTTCGTCGCCCCGATGGAGGTCGAGACGGGAATCGAACCGGCCTGCGGCGATGGTGGCGGTCTGGTGCGTCATGCGACGGATGTCGCGGGTGATGCGGCGGACAAACGGGAGCCAGAAGAGGCCGGAGACGACGAGAGTGGCCAGGCCGGCGAGGAGCCAGGGACGGGTGTCGAGGAGCAGTCCGCCGGACCACAAGGATTCGCTTCGGAGCACGAGGGTGCGGGCGGGGTGGCGGGCGGGGAGGGGCAGTTGGATGACGATCCAGTAGGCAGGGGGACGGCCCGCCCGGAGGACGGTGCGGGGAAACGGTTCGGGGCCGGCGGGTCCCGGGGGGAGCATCCAGCGTGGGCCGCGACCGCCCTCGACGGGGCCGCGTCCGAGGCCGGGCGGCCCGGCGGCACCGCGGCCGGCACGGGCGAGGCGGGGACCGCGTGACCGCTGGGCTTCGAGGAGGACTTCGGGGGGCAGTTGGGAAGGTGTTCCGGCGAGGGGTCGGGCCTCGTCGGTGAGGATGAGGAACGGGAGGCGGTAGGTGGTTTCGTACTGGCGGAGCAGGGCGGGAAGTTCGTTGGTTGAGAGAGGGGCGATATCGGCGACGAGGGATTGGGCCAGGACCTGGAGCCGGTCGCCGGCGCGCCCGGCCAACGTCCAGGCGGGGTTGATTCGCACCTGGACGAGCAGGACCGCCGCGAACAGCGCGCCGACCAGCAGGACGTTGGCGAGCAGACCGGCGAGGATTTTGGTGGCGAGGGTCCAGCCGGCGACCCGTGCGGAGGCGCGGCGCCAGCGGGACGGCATCCGGGGCTCGAGGGGAGGGGCGGGAGTGTCCATGCGGGCGGGGCCGATCCGGGAATCAGGCAGCGGCGGGGTCGATCATGCGATAGCCGACGGAGCGAACCGTTTCGATGAACCGGGGTTGCCGGGGATCGTCGGCCAGTTTGCGGCGGAGGGAGGAGATGTGGACGTCGATGGACCGGTCGAAGACCTCGAATTCGCGTTCGCGGACTTCATCGAGGAGTTGTTCCCGGGTTTTTACGCGGCCGGGGGCCCGGGCGAGGCTGAGGAGGAGGTCGAACTCGACGGCGGTGAGTTGAAGGGGTTGGTCTCCCAGGACGGCGGTGCGGGTGTCGGGATTGAGGTGGAGGTCGCGGACGACGATTTCGGTGCCGGCGGGGTCGGGCGGGTTGGCGGCGGGATGATGGCGCCGGGTGACGGCGCGCAGCCGGGCGAGCAGTTCGCGGGGCGAAAAGGTCTTGGGGAGGTAATCGTCGGCGCCGATTTCGAGGCCCACGATGCGGTCGGCTTCGTCGCCGCGGGAGGTGAGCATGAGCACGGGGACATCCGATTCCCGGCGGATGCGCTTGAGGACTTCGAAGCCGTCGAGACCGGGCATCATGACATCGAGGATGACGGCGTGCCACGGTTCCTGGATGGCGGTTTGGACCCCGGCGGGACCGTCATGGACGGCATGGATCTGGTAGCCCATGGGACCGAGGTAGTCGGCGAGAAGGCGGCACAGTTTGCGGTCGTCGTCCACCAGCAGGACGCGTGGGGCCTTGTCGGCGGGGGGGATGGAATCGGGCGTGGCCACCGGGCGGAAGGATGGCGGTTCGGCGCGGGGTCCGGCGACGAGATTTACGCCGGCTTAACAAATCTCCGGGTCCGCGTTCGCACGGGCTTTACGTGGGGGGTGTTGGATGAAGGCGAAGTGAATGACGGAAGGCCGTCGAGACCCCGCCAGCCGGGGGAAACTGAACCAGGCGCCACCGGGGCTGGCCCGGCCGCCAACCGAGAAAGCGAAGATCATGAACACGTTGACGACGCGATGGATGGTGGGAATGACGGTGGGTCTGCTGGGGGCGTCTGCCTGGGCGCAGTCCGAAGTCCCGGCTGCCAATCCAGGACGAGGGAGTGCCGGACTGCCTCCGGCGCTGGCGGTGTTGGACACGGACGGTGACGGGAGGTTGTCCGAGGCGGAGTTGGCGCGGGCCGGGGAGGTGCTGCGGGCTCTGGATCGCGATGGGGACGGGGCGATCGATGCGGACGAATTGAGGGGATGGCGTCCGTCCGGGGTTCCCGGGTTGGGTCGGGGTGCCCTGGGCGATCGCACGGGTCGGAGCGGACGTCCGGGCCTGGGTCTCCGTCAGGATGGGCCGCGCCAGGCGGGTCCACCGGCGGATCGGGGACTGGGACAAGGGAGGAACCGGGCCGACAGGTTGCAGTCGGACGAGCGAACTCCGTCGGGACCGCTGACGCCCCGGGCCCAGTGGGGTCCGCAACCGATGGGACCCCGGGGGCCGGGTGCGGTGCCGCAGGGTCGGCCGGGCTGGGGTCGGATGGACGGTCGTCAGGTGCAGCCGTGTCCGTGCTGTGCGTGGGGTGCCCCGCGGCGGCAAGGCGGTGGCGGATGGCGGGGAGGACCGCGCGGGTAGCCGGCGGGAAGTGTGATCGTGAGGCGCACAGGGGAGTGGATCGCCTGGAGGCTTGCGTCCTGACCTACGCGCCTGGAGGCATCGGAAGGAGGGGCTTCGCAAGCAAGGACAGGGTGGTTCCGGAACGGTCCGGGGCCACCCTGAACGGCGGTTACCGGCGTCCCTGGCGCGACAACCACCGCGACAACGATGGAGGGCGAGGGCGAGCGCCGTGCCTCCCGAAGTTGTGGGGAGGGGTGCGAACTCCTCGAAGCGGCGCTTCGGAGGGCCGGGTTCCAGGAGGCCGCAACGGTGTGGCGCGTTGGGTTGAGGACTCGCAGAGCTCGTCCCTCCGATTCGCTGCCTCCACCCCCACAGCTCCGGGATGCAGCCCGAGGGAAAGGGGTGCTGATTCCGGCGTGGCCAGGGGGGCGGGGGACAGGGCAGGGTTGGGGGCATGACGACATCGGGACGGCGTGCGGTGGACGCGGAGCGGCGGGCTCGGATCGAGGCGTGGCTGGCGGGTGAGGTGGGGCCGGGACAGCCGCACGCGGATCTGGCGGCGGACATGATTCTCAGCGCGATCAAGATGCTGGCGGATGTGCAGGACCGCGGGGATGCGCGGCTGATGGCGACGGCCTTGCGGGAGCTGCGGTATTCGTTCCGGCTGTTCGAGCCGTATGCGGGGACGCGGAAGGTGTCGATCTTCGGTTCGGCGCGAACGCCTGCGGACCGGGAGGAGTACCGGCTGGCGGCGGAGCTTGGGCGTCAACTGGCGGCGGCGGGGTACATGGTGATCACGGGGGCCGGGGGAGGGATCATGCAGGCGGGTCATGAGGGGGCGGGAACGGACCGGTCGTTCGGGTTGAACATCCGGCTGCCCTGGGAGCAGGAGGCCAACCCGGTGATTGTGGGCGACCAGAAGCTGATCACGTACCGGTATTTCTTCACCCGGAAGCTCATGTTCCTGCGGCAGTCGGACGCGATCGTGTTGTTTCCCGGGGGGTTCGGAACTCTGGACGAGGGGTACGAGACGTTGACGCTGATGCAGACGGGCAAGGCGAAGCTGCGTCCGCTGATCCTGATGGACCGGCCGGGCGGGGCGTACTGGCGGACGTTCGACCGGTATGTGCGGGAGCATCTGCTGGACAACGGGTTGATCTCGTCGGACGACCTGCATCTGTACCGCATGACGGACCGGTGCGAGGACGCGGTGCGGGTGATCAATCGCTTTTACCGGAACTACCAGTCGGCGCGTTTCGTGAAGGACTGGTTCGTGATCCGGGTGAAGCGGGTGCCGGGCGAGGCGGCGATGGAGGGGTTGAACGAGGATTTTTCCGACATCATCGAGGCGGGCGGGTCGTTGCGCGTGACGGAGCCGTTTCCGGAGGAGGTTGAGGACCAGGACGACCTCGATCTGCCGCGGTTGGCGATGCGGTTCGATCGACGCCAGTACGGGCGGCTGAAGCAGTTGATCGAGGCGCTGAACAACTACTAGACCCTGACCCTGGAAGCTTGTCCGGGGGACGGGGCCGGGGTTTGCTCGGTGTCATGCGATGGCATGCGGTTCGAGCAGCGGTGGCGCGGTTGGCGGCGTTGACGGTGTTGGCGGCGATCGTGGTGGCGGGTGGGTCGGCACGGGCGGCGGTTTCCTTCGATTTCCGGACCGGGGAGGGAGCGAGGGGCTGGACGGCGTTGAACGATCTCGCGCCGTTGACGCATGGCTCCGAGGGGATGGTGGCGCGGATCACGGGGGCCGATCCGTACCTTGCGGGTCCGGCGCGGGATTATCCGGAGGGAACGCTGTGGTGGTTGAATCTGCGACTGCGATCGGAGGTGGGCGGGACGGGACAGGTTTTCCATTTCCGGGAGGGAAGGGGGCCCACGGAACCGGATTCGGTGCGGTTCGCGGTGCGGGCGGGGGATTGGGTCGAGGTGCGGGTACCCTTGCCTGCCTTGGGGGCGGGATACCGTTTGCGGCTGGATCCGCCCGGGGAACGCGGGGTGTGCGTGGTGGAGCGGTTGTGGATCGAGGAACGGGTGCGGTACGCGGATCCGGAGTGGCCGGGGGCGGTGGCGCCGGAGGTGGGGGACGGCGATCCGGAGGTGCGTTCGGGGGAGGTGCGCCTGGTGCATGGGCGCGGGCAATGGGGCGGGTTCGCCATCGAGGTGGCGGGGCGTCGGGAGGCGGTGGGCCAGAGTCGTCCGTTGCTCGGCTACCTGTCGGACGGGAAGGCCCGGTGGTGGGCCTTTGCGGAAGGGACTCCGGCAGGGGTCCGGGGTGTGGGCCGGGGGGTGGAATCGGTGCTGGAGGCCGAGGATCCGGATGGGGGGCGGTGGCGGTGGCGTCAGGTCTTCGAGCCGGGGCGGGGCGACGGGGTGATCCGGGTGCGGACGACCCTGAGTGTGGATCGGGAGCGGGTGGTGCTGCATTGGATGCCGCTGCTGGTGTTGACGGGGATGGGCGAGGGTTCGGGGAAACGACAGGCATTGCTGGCCGGGGTCGAGTATCTGGAGGACGAGCCCAGCAGTTCGGAAGCGGATCTGGAGGGGCCCCAATCGCGCCGGCAGGTTCCGGACACGATCAAGCTGACGTTTCCGCTGGCGGCGGTGGTTCGGGGGGAGCGGTATGTGGGATTGAGCTGGAGGATGGCGCCGGAGGTGGGCGTGTTTTTCGATTCGCCGGATCGTGTGTTCGGCTCGGGCGGGCATGCCATGGGGTTGGTGGTGCCGGGTTCGGACGGGACGTTGCGGGACGAAGGAAGCCTGGTGCCGTACGAAGGATGGCGAATTCCGGCGGGAGGCACGATCGAGGTGGAAGCGGAACTGCTGGGAGGGCGCGGCACCGACGGGGTGGCGGTGGTGCGGCACTACGCGCGGTTGAATGCCTGGCCGGAGGTGCCGGAGACCGGGGTGGCGCTGGGGGACTACGCCCGTTGGATGGCGCGGGGCTGGCTGGAAAGCGGCTTGCGCGAGGGGGACCTGTACCGGCACGCCGTGGTGGGAGAGTTCCGTCCGCAGCCCGCGGCGGATGCCGCGTGGTGGATGGAGTGGCTGGCGGGGCGGGTGGAGGAGGCCGGGTGGGCCAGCCGGTTGCGAACGGCGGCGGAAGGGGCCTGGAGCCGGGTGGAACCGGCGGCGCGGCATGCGTCCGGGGTGGGGCACGTGAAGACGCCGGTGGGGGCCCTGGTGGCCGGCGGGGTGGCGGACAACGCCGAGCATGCGATTCGCCGGGGCTGGTCGCTGCTGCGGCGTTTTGAAGGCGTGGGAACGGTGTGGTACCGTCCGTCGCCCGGCGGACTGGATTACGGGCGGACCCATTGGACCAACGAGGCCAGCGGATTGACGGCGCAGGTGCTGGTGGAGGTGCTGGAGGCGGCGGCGTTCGGGGGGGATCGCGGGTTGGCGGCAGAGGGGTTGCGACATTTGCGGGGGTTGGAGAAGTTCCGGGGGACGGTGCCGCGCGGAGCGCAGACTTGGGAGATCCCGTTGCACACGCCTGACATACTGGCCTCGGCGCATCTGGTGCGGGCGTACTGTCTTGGGTACGAGTGGACGGGGGAGGCGGCGTTTCTGGAGGAGGCGCGGTACTGGGCGTGGACGGGGGTGCCGTTTGTGTATCTGCATCCGCCGACCGACGGGCCGGTGGGGTTGTATGCGACCATTCCGGTGCTGGGAGCGACGCAGTGGGTGGCGCCGAACTGGATCGGGTTGCCGGTCCAGTGGTGCGGGCTGGTGTATGCCGATGCGCTCCAGCGGTTGGTGCGGCACGACCCGGACGGACCGTGGGAGCGGCTGGCGGACGGGATTGTGGCCAGTGGGATCCAGCAGACGTATCCGGAGACCGACCCGGACTATCCGGGGCTCCTACCGGATGCCTTTTCGCTGCGGGCGCAGCAGCGGAATCCGGCGAACATCAATCCGGCGACGCTGATGGTTCCGGCGGCGCGGCATCTGGGTGGGGGGCCGGTTTATGATGCGCGGCGCTTCGGCGGACACGGAGTCTGGGTGCATGCCGCCGGAGAGATTGGCGAGGCGCGTGAAGACGCCGACCGGTTCGGGTTCCGGGTCCGGGGTTGGGCTGAGGGGTCGCACTGGGTGTTGATGACCGGGGTGTACGGACCGGTGACGGTGCGGTTGGATGGAGACGAGGTGTCCTGGGGGGGCGTCCATACGCACGACCGGGCGGCCGGGCGATTGATTATCGAGGTGCGGGGGCAGCCGCGGATCGAGGTGGAGAGCCGGCGGTGAGGGAGTGACGGGGGCGTGGGGGATCGGTCAGATTGGCGGGGATGCAAGTGCGACGCATGACGCAATGGCTGGCGATGGCGATGTGGCTGGGGGCGGCTGGATGGGGCAGGGGGGAGCCGGGTCGGACGCGGCCGGCGGACGAGGGGTTGGTGGACCGGGTGGTGACGATGGCCATGGAGAGCGGGGTGGCGTATGCGCGACTGGCGGAGTTGTGCGACACCTTCGGACCGCGGTTCAGCGGGACCCCCAATCTGGAGGCGGCGATCGACTGGGTGCTGGACATGCTTCGCAAGGACGGGTTCGACACGGTGCGGGGCGAGGAGGTGCGGGTGCCGGTCTGGGTGAGGGGCGAAGAGTCCTTGGAACAGGTTTCGCCGGTGCCGTGGAACCTGCCGTTGCTGGGTCTGGGGGGAACCACGAACACCCCTTCGGGCGGGCTGACGGCGCCGGTGCTGGTGGTGACGAATTTCCAGGAGCTGAGGGCCCGCGGTGCCGAAGCGGCGGGGCGAATGGTGGTGTTTCATCCGCCGTGGACGAGTTACGGGGAGATTGTGCGGTACCGGTACCGGGGAGCGGTGGAGGCGGCGAAGGTGGGGGCGGTGGCGAGCCTGGTGCGGTCCGCGACCCCGTTTTCGCTGCAGACGCCGCACACGGGTGCGATGGCGTATGAGGACGGGGTGCCGCGGATTCCCCATGCGGCCATCACGACGGAGGAGGCGGACCGGTTGCTGCGGCTGCAGCGCCGGGGGATCGAGCCGGTGCTGCGATTGAGCCTGGGGGCGCGGACCTTGCCTGACGGGATTTCGAGGAATGTGATTGCCGAGTGGCGCGGGCGGGAACGGCCGGACGAGATCGTGGTGGTGGGTGGGCACATTGACTCGTGGGATGTGGGCCAGGGCGCGCTGGACGACGCCGGAGGCTGCATTGCGGCGTGGGAGGCGCTGCGGTTGTTGCGGGAGGCGGGGTATCGTCCGCGCCGGACGCTGCGGCTGGTCTTGTGGACCAATGAGGAGAACGGGCTGGGCGGGGCGCGGGCTTATGCGGCGAGGCCGGAGGAGGAACTGGCGCGGCATGTGGTGGCAATCGAGTCGGATTGGGGGATCGGGCCGGTGCGGGGCTTTGCCTTCACTGGGAGTGAACGGGCGAATGCCCAGTTGCGGGAGGTGCTGCCCCTGTTGACGCGATTGGGGGCGGACCAGATGCGGGCTGGGGCGGGCGGGAGCGATCTGGGTCCGCTGCTCCAACGCGGGGTGCCGGTGATGGATTTGTGGACGGAGCGGCGGGACTATTTCTGGTTCCACCACAGCGCGGCGGACACGGTGGACAAGGTGGATCCGGACGAGTTGAACCGGTGCGTGGCGGCCCTGGCGGTCATGCTCTATGCGCTGGACGCGATGCCTGAGCCGCTGGCGCGGTGACGAGGAGGGGGCGTGGGCGGTCAGTCGCGGGCAACCTGCGCGTGGCGGAAGCAGGTGACGATGTGGTCGTTGACCATGCCGGTGGCCTGCATGTGGGCGTAGATGATGGTGGAGCCGACGAACTTGAATCCGCGTGCCTTGAGATCCTTGCTGAGGGCGTCGGAGAGGGCGGTGCGGGCCGGATAATCGCGGAGGGAATGGAACCGGTTCACAACGGGGCGCCCGTCCACAAAGCGCCAGATGTAGGCGTCGAAGGAGCCGAATTCCGACTGGACCTCGAGGAACCGGCGGGCGTTGACGACCGCGGCTTCGACCTTGAGGCGGTTGCGGACGATTCCGGGATTGGCGAGGAGCCGGTCGATGTCGGCGGGGGTGAAGCGGGCGACGCGTTCGGGGTCGAACTGGGCGAAGGCCTGGCGGTAGTTTTCGCGTTTGCGAAGGATGGTGTACCAGCTCAGTCCGGCCTGGGCGGACTCGAGGGTGAGGAACTCGAAGAGCCGGCGATCATCGTGGACCGGGACGCCCCATTCGAGATCGTGGTAGGCGACGTAATCCGGCTTGGAGAGATCGACCCAGGGACAGCGGATGGGGGCATCGGGCATGGACGGGGGCGAGGATGTCACGGCGGCGGGTTGGAATTCAACCGGGAGGGACGAGCTCTGCGAGTCCGCAATCGAGTGCACCACTCCCCTGCGGCCTCGTGGAACCCGGCCCTCCGATTTCACCCCTTTGCTTCACTCCGGAAGCACTACGCTTCGCGGGGGGGGTGCAGGAGGTGAACCGAGATCGCTCGGGCGGGCTTGTCCCGGGATTGGGGACGGCGTTGGAGGAACTTCGTGGGGGGACTGGTGTTGGCATTGACGTTCGGGCGCCAGGACTCCTAGCGTCTCAGTCAAACAGAGGGGTCCCGAGGGATACCGGGTCGCCCAAGAGACAGCACATCCAGCAAGCCATGAAGATTCAAGTCAGCCGGCGCAGGGCCTTCACCCTGATCGAGATCATGATCGTGGTGGGGATCATCGGGCTCCTTGCCATCGCCATCATTCCGAACATCAGCAAGAACCGGGAACGGGCGCAGTTGCGGATGATCGAGCAGAACCTGCGAAAGATCGACGCCGCGAAGAACCTGTGGTCCCTGGAGAACAACAAGGGGAGCGGGGAGACGCCGACGGTGGAGGAGATGCGGATGTACGACGGATGGCCTCGGGCGGTGGCGGGCGAGACTTACAACATCAACCCGGTCGGGTCGCCGCCCACCGCGACCCTGGGTGGCAAGCTGGGCACCCACGCGGCCAGCAGTGTGATTTCATTACCGGAGGATTGAGGCCGGGTCGGAGGGTGGTTCGACCATTCCCGATTCCCGATTCCGGATTCGCGGGTCGCGACTTGCGAACCCGCCTCAGGGTCCCCGTGGGGCCGCTTCCCGGATCTCGGTGAGGGCGTTGATCCGGATGTCCTGGGGAGCGAGGCGTTGGCGGATGCCGGAAGGCCAGTGGATTTCGATGTCGTCCACGCGGCGGTTGCGGCCGAGGCCGAAGGTGACGGGGAGTTCGGATTGGGAGAGGTAGCCGCGGGTGGGCATGATCTGCCGCCATTGGGTGTGGGGGCCGGAGCGCAGTCGGACCCAGGCGCCGATGGCGTCGCGATTGCTGCGGGTCCCGACGAGGCGCAGGCGGATCCAGTGGTGACCGAGGCGCTGGTCGTTGCGCAGGAGGACGGGAGGGCCGTGGTTCTGGACGAGGATGACATCCAGGTCGCCGTCGCCGTCGATGTCGGCATAGGCTGAACCGCGGCCGACCAGGGGTTGAAGGAGATCGGGACCGACCTGCTGGGGCGTGACGGGTACGAAACCGCGGCCGCCCCGGGTTCCGCGGGCGTTCCAGAAGAGCTGGGCGGGTTGACGGTAGTGCTGGGCGCCCTGGATGCGGTGGATCTCGTCCTCGATATGGCCGTTGGCGGTGAGAAGGTCGAGCCACCCGTCGAGGTCGTAGTCGAAGAAGAACACGCCGAAGGTGAGGGAAAGGCGGCTGGCGGCGCCGACGCCCTGGGCGATGGCTTCGTCGGCGAAGAGCAGGGTGTCGGGCTGGGCGACGTAGAGGGCGAGCATTTCGTTGGCGAAGTTGCCGATGGAGATGCCGAGGCTCTCGTCCTCGGAGAAGCGGCCGGCGTCGATGCCCATGGCTCCGCGGGTGCCGCCGAAGGTGTCGAAGGCGATGCCGGATTCGGCGCCGATTTCGGCGAAGGTGCCGTCCCAGCGGTTGGAGAAGACGAAGTTCTGCACGGTGTCATTGGCCACGATGAGGTCCATCCAGCCGTCGCGGTTGAAATCGACGGGGGCGACGCCGAGGGACTTGGCCATGGGCAGTCCGGTGGCCCGGTTGCGCACTTCGATGCCGGCCTGGGCGGAGACGTCGAGGAACCGGCCGTCGCCGGTGTTGCGGTAGAGGCGTGAGAACGCGCCGGGGAAGTTCATGGGCGGGCCATAGGCCCGTCCGATGCCGACCAGGCGGTAGTCCACTTCGAAGTCGATTTCGCGGGACCAGCGGACGTACCCGCAGACGAAGAGATCGAGCCAGCCGTCCCGGTCGTAGTCGATGAAGGCGGCGCTGGTGCCCCAGTCCGTCGGGCCCACCTCGAGGCCGGCCTCCGCGGTCACATCCCGGAAGCGGCCTCCGCCCTCGTTGCGGAACAGGCGCTGGTCGCCCACGCCGGTAATCAGGAGATCCACGAGTCCGTCGTTGTCGAAATCGCCGCAGGCCACTCCCATGGCATGGAAGGAGATGTCCAGTCCGGAGCCGTCCGTGACATCGGTGAAGGTGCCGCCGTCGTTCCGGTAGAGTGCGGGGCGGGGTGGGGGACGGTCGGGATCGGGATCGGCCCAGGGCCAGTGGGCGCCATTGAGGAGGAGCAGATCGGGCCGGCCGTCGCCATCGAAGTCAAAGAAGGCGACGCCGCCGCCCATGGTTTCCGGAAGTAGCTTTTCTCCGGCCGCGCCATTGAAGCGGCTGAAATCGATTCCGGCTTCCCGGGTGATATCGGTGAAGGGGGTGACGGGGATGTGTCGGGCGGCGGGGATGGCGGGTTGGCGTGGGGGGGCGATCGGGGTGATCTGAACGGCGGGATCGGGCTGGCGTCCGCTGCCGAGGACGATGCCGAGCACGACGAGCAGGAGGGCGGCGAAGACGGCGAGCGAAATGCGGAGGGCGCGCCCGATGACGGCGTCGTCCGGGGGCGGTTCCGGGGCGGCGTGCGGGAGAGGTTCCCTTGGGGGCATGGGGTGGGAGGGGCGGTTCAGGTGCGCTCGGCGGCCCGACGGCAGGCATCGGACAACTTGTCGAGGATGGCGAGGAAGTGCTGGCGCTCTTCGGCATCGAGCGACTCGAGGACCTCATCCTGGAGTTCGTGCGCCACGGTGAGGGCGAGTTGGAAGCGACGACGGCCGGTGAGGGCGATTCGGAGGCGGCGGGCGCGGCGGTCGGCCGGATCGGTTTCGCGGCGGAGGAGACCGGCCGATTCCATGCGCTCGACCAGGGACGCGATCGTGTTGGGGTCGGACGACATCTGTTCGGTCAGTTCCGACTGGGTGAGGCCTCGGGGGCCGGCCTCGAAGAGGTTGCGGAGGGCGGTGTATTGGTCGGGAGTGATCTCGAGGTGGGCGATACGGCGGCGGAAGGCCTGGTTGAGGCCGTACCAGGCGCGCCGGAGGAGGGGTGGGAGGCGGCGATCGCCCGGGTTGCCGGCGGGGGGGGAGTCGGTGGCGTGTCGGCCCATGGGATGCGGATGCGAATGAGGGCGAGATGATACGTACAAGTATAATTCGTTTGCAAACGGGCTTTGCCGCTCTAACAGTCTTGGCCCGTCTTGCGGTTTCATCATCCAGATCTCCATACGATGTCGAAGGGAATCCTCCCCCGAGGGGCGCTCGCCGCGCTGTGCGCCGTCACTTTGACCCTGGAAGCCGTGGCGGCCGCGCCGGTGACCGGATGGCTGTCATGGCGGGGGCCCGAGCAGACGGGCGTTTCGCGGGAAACAGGACTGCCTGAGCGGATCGGTTCGGCGGACGAGGCGTTATGGGTGGCGGATTGGGGCGGGAAGTCCACGCCGGTCATTGCGAACGGGAAGTTGTACATCCTTGGATATCGGGACGACGGGCCGGACTTGCAGGAGGGGGTGGCGTGTTTCGATGCGGAGACGGGGCGGTTGCTGTGGAAGCGGGCGTTCAACGATTTCCTGAGCGACACGATCTACCAAAGGTACTCGACCTCGACGCCGGCGGTGGATGCGGAGACCGGGTACGTCTTCATGCAGGGGACGCAGGGGATTCTGGCGGCGTTCACGGGGGAGGGGGAGCCGTTATGGAGCCATTCGCTGATGGAGAAGTTCGGGCGCCTGACCTTCCCCAACAGCCGCACGGCGAGCCCGGTGGTGGATCGCGACCTGGTGATCACGCGGGGGATCACGAGCAACTGGGGGGCCCAGGGGGCGGCGAGCGACCGCTTCTATGCCTTTGACAAGAAGACGGGAGAATTGGTGTGGGCATCGAGTCCGAGCGGGCGGCCTCTCGACAATTCGTTTTCGCACCCCTACCTGACATGGTTCCGTGGGATGCGGGTGATGATTGTGGCGGCGGGCGACGGGACGGTGGTGTGTTTCAATGCGCGGACGGGGGATCCGCTGTGGCGGGTGCCGCTGGCGAAGGCGGGCATCAATGCGACGGTGGTCGTGCATAACGACGACAAGGTGATCGCCATTTTCGGCACGCCGTACGAGCCCGGCGAGATGGTCGCCTTCCGGATTCCCGACGTGGCGCCGGCCCCCGGGCAGGCGGGACCGGTGGAGGTGGAGCGGCAGGCGGTGGAGTTGTGGAGCGATCCCACCATTTCCACCTCGACCAGTTCGCCGATTCTGGTGGGGGACAGGGTTTATGTGACCAAGGAGAAGGGGGACCTGGTGGCGGTGGACGCCAACACCGGGCGGGTGTTCTGGTCGATGCTGCTGGGGATCGAGCAGCGGAATTCGTGTCCGCTGTATGCGGACGGGAAGATCTACGTGCCGATTCTGGACAATCCGTCCGGGAAGGCGCAGGGCGTGTCGGCGGAAGCCGGGACCAAGGGAGGGTTCTACATCCTCCGAGACCTGGGGGAGTCGGTGGAGACGCTGACGCACATCGAGCTGGACGGGCGATGTTTCGGGTCCCCGGTGGCGTACAATGGGAAGGTTTACATCCAGACGGAGAACAATCTTTACGCGTTCGGCAAGGCTGGCCGCAACCCCGGGTTGCCGGCGCCCGTCCCCGAGCCCGCATGGCCGCAGCCGGGTCCGGCGGCCCAGCTTCAGATCATCCCGTCGGAAGTGCTCCTGCACCCCGGGGAGAAGGCGTCGTTCCGGGTCCGCAAGCTGGATGCCAAGGGGTTCACGGTGTCGAACGTGACCGACGTGGCACGGTTGAAGTGGGCGCCGTACATCCCGCCGACGGCGCTGGTCCGGGCGACGATGGAGGGATCGTTCAACGCGGCCGGGGAGTTGGAAGTGCCCCGGGATGCCCGGATGTCGGCCGGGGCGTTTGAGGCGGAACTGGACGGATTGAAGGGGACGATGCGGGGGCGGGTGCTGTCGTATCTGCCGTCGTTCGAGGACTTCGAGGGATTCCAGTTGAGCAACACGACCACCAACACCGCGGAGCCGCCGACGCCATACGCCTATCCGCCGCTGGCGTGGATCGGGGCGCGGTTCCGGTTTGAGGTTCGGGAGGTGGACGGTACCAAGGCCCTGACCAAGACGATCGACAACCGGTTGTTCCAAAGGGGCATGTCGTTCATTGGGGATCCGACGATGAGCCATTACACGATCCAGGCCGACGTACGGAGCGAGGGCACGCGCCGGAAGATGTCGGAGGTGGGACTCATCAATCAGCGGTACATCATCGTGATGAAGGGCAACGCGCAGGAGATGGAGGTGAATTCCAACCTGGAACGTTTGCGGGTGACCGTACCCTTCCGATGGCAGCCCAACGAGTGGTACACCCTGAAGGCCCGGGTGGACCGGGAGCCCGGCGGGGAGGGCGTGGTCCGGGCCAAGGCCTGGCGTCGCGGGGATCCCGAGCCCGCCGCCTGGACGATCGAGGTGCCGCACCGGACGGCACACGCCCGCGGGTCGCCCGGCCTGTTCGGGTTCAGCCCGCAGGAGATGCGGGTGTTCATCGACAACATCCGGGTGACCCCGAACTGAGGGACGATGCAACCGGCGGTGAGACCCCCCCGGACTGAGCCTGTGATAGACGGAACGCATTCCTGCCGACCCTAACCGGCGCCTTCCGCAGAACCGGCTGGCGCCCGCAACGAAGACCAGTGACACTGAAAACCATGACGAAGATGAAGACGTTCTGGGCTGCGGCCGCCGGGATGGCGTGCGTCAGCGGGGGGGCGATGGCTGGCGACTGGCCCCAGTGGGGCGGGACGCTGAATCGCAACATGTATTCCCCGGCGAAAAACCTGCCCTATCGATTCGAGGCGGGGCAGTTCACCCGGGGGACCCAGGACGTGGATCTCTCCACGACGAAGAACGTGAAGTGGGTGGCCCGGCTGGGTTCGCAGAGCTACGGGAACGTGACGGTGGCGCAGGGGCGGGTTCTGGTGGGAACGAACAATGACTTTCCGAGGGATCCGCAGCACCAGGGAGACCGGTCCATCTTGAAATGCTTCGACGAGGCGACGGGTGAGTTTCTCTGGCAGCTGGTGGTTCCCAAATTGCGATCCGGCAAGGTGAACGACTGGGAGAGTCTGGGCATACTGAGTTCGCCTGTGGTCGAAGGGGACCGGGTGTATCTGGTGACCAGCCGATGCGAAGTGATCTGTCTGGACCTGCACGGGATGGCCAACGGGAACCAGGGCATGCAGGACGAGGCGAATTATGTCGTGAAGGATACCGGGCGGCCGCCGGCGAAGATCGGACCGAAGGACGCCGACATCATCTGGGTGTACGACATGATGGACGACCTGGGGGTGTTTCCGCACAACGCCTCGAACAGTTCGCCCCTCGTTGTCGGGGATCTGGTTTATGTCTGCACCTCGAACGGGCAGGACTGGACGCATGTGAACATTCCGGCGCCGCTGGCGCCCAGCTTCATCGCCGTCAACAAGCATACCGGGGAGTTTGCCGGGGAGGACGACGCGGAGATCGGGCCCAACATCTTCCACGGGCAGTGGAGTTCCATGTCGGCCGGTCAGGTGGGCGGGCGGTGGCAGGTGTATGCCGGGGGGGGGGACGGGGTGCTCTACGCCTTCGATCCGGAACCCAAGGATGCGGAGGATTCGAGCTTTCTGCGCCGGGTGTGGTGGTTCGACTGCAACCCGCCCGAATACAAGATGCGGGACGGCCAGCCGATCCGGTATCCTCACGCCTCCGGGCCCAGCGAAATCAACTCCACCCCGGTCTTCTACAAGAACCGTGTCTATGTGGCGATCGGTCAGGATCCCGAGCACGGCGAGGGTGTGGGGCGCCTGGTGTGCGTGGATGCCACCAAGACGGGGGACATCACGAATTCCGGGCTGATCTGGGATTACCGCGGCATTCACCGGAGCATTTCGACGGTGTCGATCGATCCGGAGACGGGGTTGCTCTTTGTGGGGGACTTTTCGGGTTTTGTGCACTGTCTCGATGCGGAGACCGGTGAGCTGTTCTGGACGCACGACATGAAGTCCCACATGTGGGGCAGCACCATGGTGGCCGATGGCAAGGTGTACGTGGGGGACGAGGAAGGGGATCTGGTGGTGCTGGCGGCGACCCGTGAGAAGAAGATCCTGAACGACACGACGAACCTGAACGCGCCCATCTACTCGACCCCGGTGGTCGCCAACGGGGTGATTTACGTGGCCAGCAACAGCCATCTCTATGCGTTTCACGATTCGGCGAAGGCCGAGGCGGCTCCCGACCAGCCGCGCCGTCTGGATCTCCGCCTGGGGGAGCCGGCAACACGGTAGGGGGTCAGGACCACTCTGGGGAATGCCGGGTACGCGCCGTTGGTTTCCCCTGACGCCGGTATGGTGAGATCGCCCGGTCCGGGGGCCGGGCGTTTTTGATGGAGCAACGCCGAACAAGAACACATGACAACGCCCTTCTCGCGCCGGGTTATCTGGGGCATTTTCGCTCTCCTCTTCATCCTGCACCATGACTTCTGGTGGTGGGACGACCGCAGCCTGGTCCTGGGGGTGGTGCCGATCGGGCTGGCGTATCACGGGATGTTTTCGGTGGCGGCGGCGATGCTCTGGGCGGCGGCAACGCGGTTTGCCTGGCCTGGTGAGATCGAGGCATGGGCGGAGCACCCGGTCACCGGCGACGAGGGGGGTGTACGATGAATCCGGCGGAAGCTCCCTCGACGCTGCCGCTGTTCATTCTGAGCGGCTATCTGGCACTGCTGCTGGGGCTGGGCGTGGTCAGCAGCCGGTTCTTCCGGGGCACCAGCGCCGACTATTTCGTGGTGAGCCGGTCCATCGGGCCGTTTCTGCTGCTGATGTCGATCTTTGGCACCACGATGACCGGCTTTGCCATCGTGGGTTCGACCGGCAAGGCGTACACCTCGGGCATCGGGGTGTACGGATTGATGGCCTCCTGGTCCGGGCTGATCCATTCGGCCGTGTTCTTCCTGATTGGCATCCGGATGTGGGCGGTGGGGAAGCGGTACGGATACGTCACGCAATGCTCGTATTTCCGGGATCGATTCGAGTCGCCGACCCTGGGTTATGCGCTGTTTCCGGTGCTGGTGTTGCTGGTGATCCCTTATCTGCTGGTTGGCGTGATTGCGGCGGGGAAGTTTCTGCAATCGACGACGGCGGGGATGTTTCCGGAGGCCTTTCCGTTGTTGCGACCGGACGGGAGTCCGTCGCCGCTCTCGGGAGGGTTGCCTCCATGGATCGGAGGCGGGGTGATCTGTCTGATTGTTCTGGGCTATGTGTTTTTCGGGGGCCTGCGTGGGGCGGTGTGGGCCAACACGTTTCAGACGCTGGTGTTCATGGGGGCTGGGATTCTGGCATTTGTCATGATTTCGGGCCGGATGGGAGGTCCGGCGGAGGCGAGCCGGCTGGCGGCGGAGAGCGTGTTCGGAGGCGCGCGGATGGCGCGGGAAGGGTTGATCGGGCACGCGCAGTTCTTCTCCTACTGTCTCATACCGTTATCGGTCGGGATGTTTCCGCATCTGTTCCAGCACTGGCTGACGGCCCGCAGCGCGAAGAGTTTCCGGCTGACCGTGATCGCGCATCCGGTGTGCATCATGATCGTGTGGCTGCCGTGCATCCTGATCGGGATGTGGTCGGCGGCGCAGCTTGGGGCCGGGTCGAATCCGAACGCGGTGCTGGGGCGGATGGTGAATGACCTGGTGCATTCGCCGGTGCTGCTGGGCGTCGTGGCCGCGGGCGTGCTGGCGGCGATCATGTCGAGCCTGGATTCGCAGTTCATGTGTCTGGGAACGATGTTCACGCAGGACATCGTGGTGCGCCGATTTGGGAAGCACCGGTTCAGCGACCGGGAGAAGATCCTGCTGGCACGGGGATTCATTGTCATGATTGTGGCGATCACCTACGGCCTTGCGTTGTATCTGCAGGACAGCGCGCATGTGTTCGACCTGGGCGTGTGGTGTTTCAGCGGGTTTGCGTCGCTGTTTCCGCTGGCCTTCGCCGCGGCGTACTGGAAGCGGGCCACCCGGGCCGGGGCGCTGGCGTCGCTGGCGGCGGCGACGGTGACCTGGCTCGTCCTGTTCTACCGTGACATCCTGGCAACGGACCGGCCGCCCGGGGTGGATGAATTGCTGATCTTCGGGATGATGCCGGTGGTGTTCATCTTCGGGGCGGCGCTGGTGACGCTGGTGACGGTGTCGCTGGCCACTCAACCGCCGCGGCCGGAGACGGTGGAGAAGTTCTTTCCGCCGAAATCCTGAACGGTTGCTCCTGGCTTCGACGGGGCGAAAGGCCGTGGCCAGGAGTGAGGAGCCATCCCGGAAGTCATCCCACGCGCTCGATCCCTTCTGAACCCAAAGCACTCCCATGCCGATTCCCATTGTTGCACCTGAAACCCTCGAGGAAGCCAGACAGGCCCTGGACGCCCACCTTCGCGAGATCCTGAAGTGGCATTTTTCCCCCGAGACCGGATGTCCGTTCTGGCTCGAGTGGGCGGCCAGGCACTGGGATCCACGGACCGAGTTGCGAACGTTCGCGGATCTGGCCCGGTTTCCGCACTTCGAGGATGCGTGGCTGCGGGACATGCAGCCGGAGGTCTGGGTGCCGGCGGCCTATCGGGGGAAGCCATACAATGTGTTCGAGACGGGCGGGACGACGGGGATGCCGAAGCAGCGGATCGGGTGGAACGATTTCAAGGTCGATTACGAAGAGTTCAGCGGGAAGGTGAAGGACGAGCATTTCCCGCGGGGCGGGGCCTGGCTGATGGTGGGTCCGACGGGGCCGCGGCGGTTGCGTCTGGCGATCGAGCATCTGGCGAATTTCCGGGGGAGCCCCTGCTACTTCATCGACCTGGATCCGCGCTGGGTGAAGAAGGTGCTGGCTCAGAAGCAGTACGAAGTGGCCAAGGCCTACATGGCGCATGTGGTCGAGCAGGCGGTGATCATCCTGAAGAACCGGAAGGTCAGCGGCCTGTTCACGACCCCGAAGCTGCTCGAGGCCCTGGCGGAGAAGGTGAACCTCTGGGAGGCCGGGATTCGGGGCGTGTTTTGCGGGGGAACCTCGATGAAGCCGCAGGAGGTCCGGTTCCTTGTCGAGGAGTTGCTGGAGAACCGCATCGGCTTTTATCCGACCTACGGCAACACGCTGATGGGACTGGCCGCCAGCGTGCCGTTGGAGCCCGAGGACCAGTTCAGCGTGACGTATTATGCCCCGCAGCCGCGGGCCGTGCTGCGGGTGGTGAACCCGAAACAAACGGATGAACTGGTGCCGTACGGCGAATTCGGGCGGGTCGAACTGACCACCCTGACGCGGGAGTTCTTCATGCCGCGCTTTCTCGAACGGGACGAGGCGATGCGGCGGCCGCCGCGTCCGCCCTATGCATGGGACGGGGTGGGGGATGTGCGTCCGTTTGGCGCGATGGAGAAGCAGATCGTGGAAGGGGTGTACTAGCGGAGCTCGTCCCTCCGAAGGGTGAAGCGGGGCGCAGATTGCGACTGGTCAGGGGTGGGAGGCCAGGTTCAGGATGCCTGCATGTTCCTTGCGCCATCACCGTGTCATCGCCGGCATTTCCTGCGGCGAATGGGGGCGGGGTTCGGGGCGGTGGCGCTGACGGCGCTGCGGCAGGGGGAGGCACGGGCGGCGGGAGGGCCGTCGGTCGGGCCGGTGATCGATCCGATGCGGCCGTACGCCGCCCGGCCGCCGCATTTCGCGCCCCGGGCGAAGTCGGTGATCTTCCTGTTCATGGTGGGCGGGCCGTCGCAGGTGGACACCTTCGACTACAAGCCGCTGTTGCAGAAGCTGGATGGGAAACCGGTGCCGGACTCGATCCGGAAGGCGGTGGAAGCGAGCCGGCATGCGAATGTCTTCCATGGCTGCAAGGACGAGTTGATGGGGAGCCCGTACGCGTGGAAGCAGCATGGGGAGTCGGGCCTGTGGGTGAGCGAGTTGTATCCGCGGGTGGCGGAACACGCCGATCGGTTGTGCGTGCTGCATTCGGTGCAGGCGGAATCGAACAACCACGCCCCGGCGAGTTACCAGTTGCACACGGGTGAGATCCGGCCGGGGAAGGCGAGCCTGGGCTCATGGGTGACTTACGGGCTGGGCACGGAGAACCAGGATCTGCCGGGGTACGTGATGTTGTTCGATGCGGGTCCGTTGGGGGGCGCGGCGAACTATTCCAACGGGTTCCTGCCTCCGGCCTTCCAGCCGACGCGCCTGCGGGATCAGGGGACGCCCGTGCTGGACCTCCTGCCGCCGGAACCCTTCCGTGCGGGGCAGCGGGCGTCGCTGGACCTGATCCATGACTTGAACCGGCGTCATCGCGAGAGCCGTCCCGGGCATGGCGGACTGGAGGCCCGGATGGCCAGCTACGAACTGGCGTACCGGATGCAGGCGGCGGCCCTCGAGGTGGGCGATGTCGAAGGGGAACCCGAATCGTTGCGGCGCGCCTATGGGTTCGAGCATGGGGACGGAAGGACCCGGAGCTTCGGGCGGAAATGCCTCCTGGCCCGGCGTCTGGTCGAGAAGGGGGTGCGGTTCGTGCAGGTGTACGACATGCCCGACAAGGACGGGTGGGATGCGCACGATCGCCTGACGCAGAATCACACCCCGCGGGCGCGCTGGACCGATGAGCCGATCGCGGCGCTGCTGTCCGACCTGGAAGAGCGCGGGTTGCTGGAGGAGACGCTGGTCGTTTGGGCGAGTGAGTTCGGACGCACTCCGATGATGCAGGGGGACCGTGGGCGTCAGCACAATGCCGCCGGGTTCACCGTGTGGCTGGCGGGCGGGGGCACTCGTCCGGGGGCGCGGATCGGGGCGACGGACGAGATCGGGTTGATGGCGGCGGATCAGCCGGTCCCTTTCCGGGATTTGCATGCGACGGTCTTGAATGCCTTGGGGCTGGACCACGAGGCGCTGCACTTCGAGGTGGCCGGACGGCAGGAACGGCTGACCGGTGTGGCGGGAGGGGCACGGCCCATTCCCGGGGTGCTGGGGTGAGTGCTTACATTCGACAACCGCGCTTCAACGCGGGTCACGAGGGGTGCTATTGGATGCCAGGCGGTATCGGATGCCAGGCGGTATCGGGTCGTGGCTCATCGACCCTTCATGCGCTCTTAGATCCCGGCCAGGTTTGCGCAGGGGAAACCTGTCCTGTCCAACGAGCGGAGCCAGGAGAGGAGCGTCAGTTGGCGCAACGAAGGCGATAGTAGGCTCCGGCGCCGGTTGTCGGCGCGAAGGCCTCACATGTTCCGTCCACGCACTGCGGGACCAGATCGCTGCCCACCCAGGGTCCGGAGATCGACTCGGCCCGTTCGATGGCGCATGCCGAGGAGCCCTGCCAGTGGAGTCGCACCGTGGACGCGTCGCGGCGCGCGATGTCGATGGCAGGCGCCACGGCAGGAGTGGCCGGGCGGACCTCGCTGGTCAGATTCAAGCGCCCGCACGAACGATCGGGGGCCATGTCAACGAAGGCAATATCGACGGTGCGCACCTGCGGGCCTGGGAGGTCCACACCTGTGTAGACCGCCTCGAATTCGCTCTCGAGGCGGGTTCCGTCGGCGGCGAACATCACCTTCACGCCGCGCTCGGTGAATCCGCCGCCCGGGTTTGGGGTCTGCGTCACGACCATGGGCGAGACCAGGGTCGTCAGGTCGGGCAGGTCGGACTTTCCGCGCGTGTGCAGGTTCGCGTAAACGACGTCACCCCTTCGTTCCACGAAAATCCGCGTTCGCAGGTCCATCAGCGGGCCCTTTGCGGTCACCAATGCCGAGTATTTCAGCGCGCCGCCGGTGAGTGAGAGGAGGTTGCTTGCGCCATCGATTTGCAGGGCCGCGATGGGACCCGCGCTGGAGGTGGCCAGGGTTACGGGGCTAGCAACCTCCCAGCGATAGCCCGGGATGAATTTCTTGATGACATAATCGAAACCATAACTTCCCGTCTTGACGTCGATCCACCCGGACTGCGTTGCCACGGCATCCTGACAGTTCACCTCGATCTGGTGGGTGTACACGAATGCCAACCGGTCGGGAGAATCGGACTGCGCGGCGAGTTTGCCGGAGCCGAGGAGCAGGACGACGGAGATCGCCGCGGCAATGGAAAGCACGGCCGATGTGCGACAGACGCGGCGGGGCGGTGCGGTGTCCGGGTGAGGTTCCGGCACCGGTCGCAACCCGGGTCGGGACACCGCAGGGAGCAACGAGCCGGAGTCGGGATGACAGTCGAACCGGTCGGACGAAATACCCACAAGCACTCCTTTCGTGAGGTTCGGACCGTAGCACTCGGCCGGTCCAACGCGTCAAGCGGATTCTTCTCTTGAAGATAAGCGCCGGTGCCTCCACGAGTCGTCCGGGACGGAGGCGATGCCGGCGCACCGGTTCTGGAGCGCCGCAGTCCAGGCAGCCCGAGGCGGTCGATCCAGGGCGGAGTTTATTTCCCGGCATTTTATTAGATATGAATTGACTTTATCCGGACCGTTTTCTACACACACGGCGATTCACGGATAGAACACATGGAGGTTGGGAGCTTGCCGTGGGGTGACCCGAGAGAGGGGCCGAACGGCGGCCGTCGTTGGCAAAGACCATATTGGCAAGCCGTTCGAGGATCGATATGAACACTACCTTGATTGAGTTTTCGCACCAGATCGGGTCCACGTGCGATTTGGGCGTGCAGAGTATCGTCCTGGTCCCGGGCGCGAGTTCGACTTGCGGCGGGGGCCACTGCAGTTGTTGTTCGAGTTGCTGCTGGTAAGCCGCGGCGAAACCCAACCCCCAACCGCGGCGAAACCCAACCGCGGCTAATCCCTGTTGGAGGCCGGTGGGTCCGGTCTTGGAGGACACCCATTGTGAAAGACCTAACTTTGTTCGTTCGAAGCGTTCGCCTGGGAGCGGGCGCAGGGTTCACCGCACTGCTGGCGGGGGCGTCACTGCTGGCGGGGGCGTTATTCCTCGTGGGGGCGACGGCCTTTTCCCAGGAACAAGGAGGATTGGATGAAGAGCATATCGAGTGCATCCGCGCCGCGGCGAACGAGGCTGGGCCGGTGGGCCAATGGGCCGTCGTCCGGAGGGTCACGGCACCATTCCAGCGGGTGGAGGCCCTCCTCGAGGCGTTCTCGCGCGAGTTTGCAGCGCAGGGTCTGGATGAGGCGTTGTTGACCCGTGAGGGCTTCGAGTCGAAGGCCGTGGTGATCGTGTACCAGGATCCGAGGGGCATGGCCGAGGTTCCGATGGCCATCGGGTTGACGGTTCCGGGTGCGCTGCGACCGCGGGACCCCCTGACCCTGGAACGATTCCTCGAACCGGTGGCGGTGCGGTGTTCGCACATGGGTCCGTACGAGCGGCTGAACCAGGTGTTCGAGGAGATCGAGAAGGCGTTGCCCGAAGGGAGTCGGCCGACATTCCCGGTGTGGCTTCGGTTGATGAACGATCCCCGAACGGTCGAGCCCGACCTGATTCATACGGACCTCGTTGTCCCGGTCGTGCGGCCGCCTGCGCTGACCGACGACGAGAGGAAACGGGTGGCGGACGCCGTCGGGGCGGCGGGGCGGGTCGAGTACCTGCTGGCTTCGCAACGGTTCGTGGGCCCCATCGAGCGGATCGGAGAGTTTCTGAAGCAGTTCATGGCGGCGTTCGAAGAACAAGGCCTTGGGGAATCGCTGGCCGGTGCCGCGACGGCGCCCTTGGCGTTGGTGTACAGCAATCCCGACCTGGTGAGGGAGGTTGAGATGGAGATCGGGTTGCCACTGGTGCGGCGTGCCGACGTGAAGGAGCCGCTGCGACTGCGTGAGGTCGGGTTCGATCGGACGGTGCTCTACACCCACGCGGGTGAGTACGAACGTTTGTCGGCGATTCACTCGGAGATTTCGCAGGTCGCGCGAACGGCCGCGCAGGCTCCGTTGGAGCCCACATGGCCGGTGGCGTTGCGCCTGCTGACCGATCCGGACACGGTGGCCACCACCGACGAGATCAAGACGCAATTCCTCGTTCCCCTGGGGGCGGTCGGCGGGGGCTGATGGCCGCGTGCCGGGGCTCCCCACCTTGAGGGGGGAATGGTAGCAAGATGGCCTTGGACGTGTACCTGACCGACGCCTGCAACCTCAGGTGCCGGTATTGCTTCAACTGGGACGAGCCGGAGGCGCCCCGGATTGGTTTCGAGGACGTGTGTTCGATCCTGCGGGCTGCGTACCAGGAGAATAACCGTTATGTGTCGATCACCGGGGGCGAGCCATTCCTCTACAAGCCCATCTTCGAGGTGCTCGATTTTGCCCATCGCCTGGGTTACTGGATCACGATTCTCTCGCACGGCGGCCTGCTCGACGAGACCCGCATTGCGCGGTTGAGGCCGTTCTGGCGCCTGCGGGTTCGCATCAGTGTCGATGGGCCGGATCGGGAAACACACGACCGGCTGAGGGGGGAGGGGACGTTCGACACGACGATGGAGAAGATCGATCTCCTGGTGCGCCACGGGATCAATGTCGGCGTCGGCGTGACCGTCAGCGAGGGGAATGTGGAGGCGGTGCCGGACATCCTGCGGATGTGTGTCGAGAAGAAGGTGGCGTTTGTCCGTTGCGTGCCGGTTTCGAGGGTCAACAAGGGGAAGGCGGCGCGGGTCACCTCCGAGCTGCACGAGCACCTGCTGGCCAGTCTGATTGACTTCGCCCTCACCCATGCCGATGCATTGGACTGGCCCGACCCGGCGGCCGCGGCGGCTCCGGCCTCGATACCGGCGTTGACCACGCGGCGGTGCATGGCGGGCCGGCGCTTTTTCGGGATCCGGCCGAACCGGGAGATCGTGCCGTGCCCGCTGATTGCGGGGCATCCGGACGTGCCGCGGGTGGTGTTCGATGGTCCGGAGAGTTTCGAACGATTGGGCCGGCAGATGGACGCATTGTTCGCCGGGATGCGGAATCGTCTGGACGGGATCTGTTCGACGTGTGAGTTCAGGGAGGTGTGTTACGGAGGGTGTCTGGCGGAGAAGCTGTCCTTCGATCTTCCGATGGCGGCGGGTCAGCCGGTCTGCACGAAGTTTCTGCTCGAACGCCTTCGCGACCGGTACGAGCACGCGGGGTTCGACCGGTTGGTTCGGGCGTGGGTGTGCCAGCTCGGAAGCTCGATGGAGGCGAGCACGAGTCACGCCTGCATGCGGCACGCACCGTTTTGGAACATGAATTTTCGGGTGTACGACCGTTGGAAGGAGACGGCGCTCCGATTCAATTGAGGCGGGACCGATGGCGACGAGCGGGAAACGGGTATGAGCGAATCGAAGGCGGAACGAGGTTCGGACGACGTCCCGAAGACCACGATGACGGCGGCCGAGTTCATGTCGAAGGAGACGCCGTTGGTTTCGAGTGTGGTCACCTTCTGCAACAACCTGCCGATGTCGCTCTATGCGGACACCACGGTGGCCAGGTCACCGGAGGTCGTGTACCGGGGGCTGATTCTCTCGCACAACCGGCTGGTGGCGGAGGAGTACCTGCTGAATTTCAGGCGCAGCGACGCGGACTTCGGTGTGGCGATCGGGGTCAACAATTTCCGGCTGCCTGTGGCGGTGGCAGCGGTGGCGCATCGGGACCTGGAGGAAGAGGACGGCGGGCACATCGCGTTGCCGCCGTACGATACGCTGCGGGCTCCCCTGGGTCCGGTGATCCGCAGCCGGCGGAGTGTGCGGCGTTATTCCGGGAAGTCGGCCACCCTGGAGGAGTTATCGACGATTCTCTATCACGGAGGCGGCATCTCGGGTTCGATGTCGGTCACGAACGTCCCGGCGACGGCCTCGCTGGGGCCGACGGACCGCATCGATCTGCGAACGGCGGCCTCGGGCGGGGGCTTGTACCCGGTGGACTTTTTCGTGGTGGCGCTGCGGGTGGAAGGATTAGCGGCGGGGGCGTACCGGTACCTGCCGCGCCATCATGCGTTGCGGCGATCGGGGCCGCCGGACGCGTTGCCCCCGGTGGCCTCGCTGGCCCAGTTCGGAGAGATCGAAGCGGACCGGGCGGCGTTCCTGATCGGGTATGTGTACAACCAGTTCGAGAACGCCCGGAAGTACGGGGATGCGGGTCTCGCCTATGCGTTCATCGAGGCGGGCGCGATGGCGGCCCATGTCCACCTCGCCGGCACCGCATTGGGGATGGGCACATGCGACGTCGGCAGTTTTTCGAAGGGGCGGTGCGAGCGCCTCTTCGACGCGGATGGCTTGTCGAGGCATCTGATTCATCTCACGGTGGTCGGGAAATAGGAAGGAGCGCATGAGCGGCGGCGAATCATCTCCACGAGTCTATTCATTGAACGAGGGCGTAAGGGTCTTTCGCGGCGGCGACGAGATTCGCTTTCGGAAGGGGGTATGGAACTTCAACGAGGCGGTGGTCCGATTGGCGGGCCAGAGCGAACGGGTGGTGGGCTTCTTCACGGCGGTTTACGAGACGCTGAGGCAGGGTCGGGACGCCGATGTGGACGCGATTGGGGAGGAGGTTGGCGCCGGCGCGGAGGAGTTGACCGGCTACATCCAGCTCCTCGACAGCCTGGCGAGCCAGCAGTATCTGTGCGGGCCGCGACAGCGCGATGTCGCGCGGACCGTGAACGCGCTGCTGGGCGGCAGTCTCGGGGGGTTCGAGGACTACATTCGGGAGCCGCGGCCGATTCTGTTCTTCAGCGATCGCGAGTCTTCGCGGGAGGCGGCGCAATTGCTGGCGCGCCAGGTACCGATGCGCATGGACGTACTGGCCGACGACGATCTCCAGGCGTTGACGCGGGTGGACCTGACGACGCGGGTGGACGCGGTGGGGCACGAGCGGGATCTGGAACGGTTCTCCCGCCTTTTCGGTTCGTACGCGGTGGTGGTGGGCTGCCTCGGCGACCCGTGCGTCTCGATGTTGCGGAATCTGAACCGCGTGCTGGTTCACCTGGAGAAGCCCCTGGTGCTGGGTTTGGTGGACGGCCCGTTCCTGAGTCTGCTGGCCGCGCACCCGACCCAGACGGGCTGCTTCGAATGTTACGAGCAGCGCCTGCTGGCGAGGCAGCAGGACACCGTGGTGTACCACAAGTACGTGAGCGGCACGGCGGACGGGGGCGGCGTCGGCAGGGGAGCGACGCGGTCGGCGCCGTCGTTGCATCTCCTGACGGCCGCCGCGTTGTCGGAGGCATTGCTCTACGCATCGGTGGGGATGACGCGGTTGGCGGGCCGGGTGGTGAACGCCTATCTGCCCCTCCTGGAGATCCAGGTTCAGGATCTGCTGAGGGTTCCGTACTGTCCCGGTTGCGGCTTTGTCGCCAAGGCGCGCATGGACGAGTTGTACACCTCGTCGAAGCGGTTGGTGGACGAGATGCTCAAGCGGGTCGAGGTGAAGGGTTGAACCGGGGCCGGGGGCTTCTCATGGAACCGACCTACTACCCGTTTTCGGCGCACCTGCTCGAGGACATCCTCAAGCCGATCTGTTCCGAGCACGGCGGCATCACGCGGAGCCTGCTGGTGAGTCCGGTGAAGTATGCGGACGACCTGGACATCAAGTCGGTGGTCGCGCAGATGCCGGCCTACCACAAGGTGCTGCTGAATCCGCTGCTCGAGATGCAGTACCACCTCAGCGGGTACGGGGTCTTCCACGAGGAGGCATTGGTCCGTCTGGCGGGCGAGGCGATCGAGCGATACGCGCTGTTGGTGTCCCAGGTGACCCTGGCCGGGCGCATCGAATACGCCACGTACAGCGACATCGAGGGCGAGCGGGGCGCGGTTCCGTTCGAGTGGCTTCGGCTGTTTTCGGAGGCGGATTGCGAGAAGCTTGCCCGGAGCCAGTACCGGGGGATGAAGCGGTTGGAACGGGACGACGTGGTCGGCTGGATCCGGTGCCCGTCGCTCTTCGATCCGACGCGGGAGATCTGGATACCGGCGCAGATGCTGTTCGTCGGGTACCGCCTGAACCGGGCGCGGAACGAGGTCGCCTTTTCCCCCGGGTTCTCGACCGGCACGGCCGCGCATCGGTCGGTCGAGCGCGCCTTGCAGAGCGCCCTGCTGGAGTTCATCGAGATCGACGCCCTGATGATTCACTGGTACGCGGCCTTGAAGGCCCCACGAGTCACGGTTGATGATCTCACCGTGGCGAGGTTGCTTCCGAGGCTCCACGAGGCCGACTCCCGCTACGAGGTGGTGCCGCTGCTGCTGAATCTTCTCGAAGGAGTCGATGCCCATGTCCTGGCATCCGTACTGATCAACCGGCGTGGCGAGCGCCCGTACATCGTGCTCGGCGCCCAGGGGCATCTGGACCCGGTTCGCGCGTACTACCGGAGCCTCATGGAGGCCGTGGCCATCGCGTTTCTCGGGATCTACGGACCGGTCTTTCTTCCGGACAAGTACATGGCGACGCGGTCGGCGGAGGAGGCCTTCGACGACCTGGACGCCAACGTGGCCTTCTTCGCGTCGCCCGACCGGGCCGCGGAGAAGCGGGCGACGATCGACCGGTTGATCGGGGAACGCACGGTGTTGTCGGGGCTGCCCTCCCATGACAGCGGGGATGCGAAGGCGGACACCGCCCGTTTGATCCGGCAGCTCTCGCGACACAGCGAATACGGGGTGTACCTGGACATCACGCCCCCGGAGACGGCTGGGCGCGGGTGGAGGGTGATGCGGGTGTTCGTGCCGGAGTTGGTGACGATGTGTGTGCCGGGGGTTCCCTACGGCGAGCACCCGCGTCTTCGGGCGCATGGAGGGATTCGCAATGGGTTTCCCCACCCCCTTCCTTGACTGCCTGATTCTGGCGGCCACCGCGTATCCTTCCGGCTTCGGTCATTCGCTCCATCACACCTTCGGAGGAAGGCCGGGGTCGGTGACCACCGCCTACCTCGGGGTCCTGCTTCTGCCGTACGTCGCGGTGGCGTTCGCGATCGTGTGGATGCGTCCCGGTCTCATCGCGTTCGCTCCGGCGTCCGCCGGATGGCTGGCCATGGCGGTTCTTGCGGCGCCGGTGGCGCTGGGGATGGAGCTGGGGATCCACGGTCTGCGCGCCTATCGGGCCACGGGCCGGTTCCCGCGATTCGAACTGCCTCCCATCTGGCGGGTACGGTTTCGTCCGACGGACCGGCTGCTGGTCGGGGCCATCGTGGTGGGGGAGGAGGTTTTCTATCGGCAGGTGTGGCTGGGGGTTGCGATGGCCTCACTGGGGTGGGCCATGCCGGTGGCTCTTGCGGCGGGTTCCGTGGCATATGGGCTGAATCACCTGGCGTTTGGCGGATGGACGGTGGTGTCGAAGAGCCTTTGCGGCGCGGTGTACGGCCTCCTGTTCCTCGCGGCCGGCGGAAGTCTGTGGCCGGCGATTGTCGCGCACGGGTTGCAGAACGTGCTGCTGTTTCGTCTCGCGGGAGGTCGCCATGCCTAGCGCGGTTTCCATCGCGGTGTTCCTGGCGATGGCGGCCGGCGCTTCCTGGCTATGGGGTCGGACGTTGTGGTACGCCGACGAGCGGTCGAGGCTGTTCCGGTCGGTGCAGTTTGCGGCGATGGGTTACAGTCGGCGTCGGCCCGCGGAGGTGAGATCCCTGCTGCTGACCTCGATCTATCTGGGCGCGGGCCTATTGATCGCCGCGGGGTTCGGTTGGGCTTACGGGATACGCCCGGCGGAGCTGATCGCCTCCCGGTCGGATCCGTGGGGCCCGACACTGCTCGGTCTCGTTGCCGTGATCTCGCTGACCAACCTGGGCGTCGAACTCGCCTGCGCGATGACCCGGCAGGGCGGACCCGAACGGTTCGCGGAGTTGCGCGAGATTCCGTGGATCCGCGGATTGGAGGTTTTGCCGCCCCGGGTGGCGGTGATTCTTGGGGCGGTGAGCGGGATGGTCGAGGAATGGGTCTTTCGCGGAGTCCTGCTCGAGATTGCGACGAGCCGTGTCGGCCTTGGACCGTGGACGGCGGTCGCGGTGGTGGGGGCCTTGTTCTGTGGCCAACAGCTCCTGCAATTGCGGACGCGGTTCCAGGCGACGGTGGTCGGCGGCGGGTGCGTGGCCATCTCGTTCGTTGGGGGAGTGTTGGTGATGTTGACCGGGAGCGTGATTCCGGCGGTGGTCTGCCATGGGTCGTTCGTCGTCTTTTTTCTCGGGCGATGGCGACGGAACCCGGGGGGCGACCCTGCCGGAATCCCGGAGGCACCGATGTGATGACGATCGTCGAGATTGAGAACCTGTCGAAGGCGTACGGCGCGACGGAGGTGCTGAAGCGCGTCAGCCTGACGATCGGCGGGAGCGGGCAGATCGTGGGCATTCTGGGACCGAACGGCGTCGGGAAGACGACGCTGGTCGAGATCATCGAGGGACTTCGCACGGCAGGCGCGGGGCGGGTGACGGTTTTGGGACTGGATCCGGGAAGTCAGGCGGCGCGACTCCGCGAACGCATCGGCGTGCAACTGCAATCGACGGTGCTGCCTCCCGAACTGACCCCGCGCGAGACGCTTCGATTGTTCGGCGCTTTCTATGCCCGGGCAAGGCCGCCGGGCGAACTCCTGGACACGGTTGGGTTGGCGGGGGTGGGGAATGTTCCGAATGGAAGGTTGTCGATGGGACAGCAGCGCCGTTTGGCGGTGGCGCTGGCGTTGGTGAACGATCCGGAACTCGTCATCCTGGACGAACCGACCAGCGGGCTCGACCCGGTGGCGCGCCGGGAGGTTCACACCCATCTGGCGGCGTTGCGCGCGGCGGGTCGGACGGTGTTGCTGGCCAGCCACGACCTGGAGGAGGTGGAGCGGTTGTGCGACCGGGTGATTCTCCTGCGAGCGGGTGAGATCGTCGCGGACGGAACGCCCGCGGAACTGGCGTCCGGCACGGGAACGCTTCCCGTGCTTCGGATCGCGGTGGAGGGGGCGTTTGACGACGGGCCGCTGCTAAGGGCCGGCGCGATGGCGCAGGGCATGGAGGGGAGCCACCGGCGTTACGTCACTCCCGATCCGAATGCGGCGATGGTGGCGATAGGACGGATCGTGGAGGGCGGCGGGGTGAAGCTTGTCGGGCTGGACTTGCGGCGACCCAGTCTTGAGGCGTTCTACGTCGAGGTGATGGGGCGGGAGCCGCACCCCGGCCGGGAGGCGACGTCATGAGGCGATTCCGAGGGGTTGGCGCCCTGACGTGGGCGTTTCTGGTGCAGTCGTGGCGGAGCAAGCCGGCATTGTTCTGGAACCTCGTCCTGCCGCTGCTGTTCCTGATCGGGTTGTCCTATGTGTTCGGGGGCGGGGAGACGGAGCGCGTGACCTGGATCGTGCCGGGGATCCTGACGATCAACCTGCTGAGCGCGTCGGTGTTCGGGTTGGCGCTGCACATGGTGAGTCTTCGGGAGCGCGGGATGTACCGCCGGTTGCGGGCGACCCCGGCGACTTCGTCCACCGTGGTGACCGCTCACGTCGTGACGGCGATGGCGAACATGATGGTCTCGGTGGCTCTGCAACTCGCGTTGGCCCGTGCCTTGTTCGGCGTGACGTTCTGGGGGGATTCTCCGGCATTGATGGCGGCGTCGGCGCTGGCGGCGCTGGCGTTGCTGCCGCTGGGCCTCCTGGTTGGCGGGGGCGCGCGCGACATGAAGTCGGCGCCCATGATTTCGAATCTCGTGTTTTTCCCGATGATGTTTCTGTCCGGGGCCGCCATGCCCTTGTTTCTCATGCCCGATTGGATTCGGACGCTGGCGTTGGCGCTGCCGTCCACGTACGTGGTGGACCTCCTGCAGGCGGTTGCGTTGCGTGGCGCGGGATTCGGGTGGCCTGCGTTTCCGACGGTGATGCTCGTGTTGACGGTCCTGGTGGGGATGCCGCTGGCGGCGGCGGCTTTTCGCTGGGAGAGCGAGGGTCCGATCGAGCGACGGCGTGTCGCGGTGGCGGTGGTGTGCCTGGCCGCGCTGTACGGGGCGGCCTTGTTGCGGGGCGAGGCGCTGGAATCGAGCCGGCCACCGCCGACCGAGCCGCTGCCGTCCGAGGCGCCTTTGCCGTCGGCGGGCGTTCCGGATTCGGGGTCGTCCGACCGCACGGTGCTCTTCGGTGCGACGATTCTGGATGGGCTCGGGGGACGCATCGAGCGCGGGCGCGTGACGATCGAAGGGGGACGCATCGTCGAGGTGGCGGCGGGAGGGGTGGGGACGGAGGGAGGGACCGACATGGGAGGGGCGTTCATCGTCCCGGGGTTGATCGATTCGCATGTCCACCTCGGCGGCTCGGCGGGTGGCGCGGCGTCGTCCGCGGAGTTCAGCGCCGCGCGATTGCGGCGCGACCTGCAGGTTTACCTGGCATGGGGCGTCACGTCGTTCGTCTCGATGACCGACGATCCCGACGACTTGAGGAGCCTTCGCGAAGCGGTCGGGCGAGGGACCATGCGGGCGCCGCGCCCCTTCTTCTCGGGTCCGGGTCTCACCGCGCCCCGGGGGCATCCGTCGGTGTATTTCGCGGCGGTGCCGGGTCTGGCGGGCCGGATCACGCGGCAGATCGACAGCCCGGAGGGGGCCGTCGCGGCGGTCCGGGAACTCGGAGCGGGCGGGGTGGATCTCATCAAGTTCTATCTCGACGCCGGTCGCATTGGGGAATCCCTGCCGGTTCTGACGGAGAGCGCGGCGGCGGCGGGGATGGACGCGGCGCGCGCCATGAGCCTTGCGACCACCGCGCATGTGGACAGCGACCTTCACGCGCGTCTCGCCATTCGCCTCGGGGTTCGAGGGATCGAGCACGTGCCTCCCGATTTGTCTGCGGAGACGATCGCGGAATTGGCGGAGCGGGGGGTGACATTGACGCCCACCCTGGCGGCGTCGGAGGGATTGGCACGGGCGATTCGGGGCGAAGCGGTCACCGACTCCGACGTGCGACGGTGGGTGGACCCTCGAGTGGTGGTGTCGCTGACCTCGCCCGGTTCGTGGGTGACCCGCGTGGGCGCCTCGGCGGAGGCGGTCGCGTATTACACACGACGGCACGAACGAACGTTGGAGGCGATCCGGCGGGCGGTGGCGGGAGGCGTTCCGATTTTGGCGGGCAGCGATGCGGGGAATCCGGGGGCGTTTCATGGGCTCGGATTGCTGCGCGAACTCGAGCTGCTGGTCGATGCTGCGGGGATGACACCGGCGGAGGCATTGATCTCGGCAACGGGAGCGGCGGCCCGGCGTCTCGGGTCCACCGACGTGGGGCGAATTGCGCCGGGGGCGTTCGCCGATCTGGTCGTTCTGGATGGCGATCCTTCGGTGGACATCCGCGCCTTGCGACGGGTCCGGGCGGTTTATTTCCGCGGGGAACGATTGGATCGCGAAACCATTCTCACATCGGCTCCCGGCGATTGGATGCCGCGGGCGGGGGTTGACCGGCGATGAAGGGGGCGGGGTACTGGCGGAGCGTCCGGCGGGCCGGACCGGGTATCATTGGGGTCGCGGTCTGTCTGGCGGCCTGTGACCGCAGTGGACCGGAAGCGGAGGCGGTCAGGGAGGCGGGGGCGCCGGAGGGAATTCGCTTCGAGAACATGCAACCGACCTCAGGCATTCGGTTTCCGCTGGCGTACGACACGAGCCGGGATGTCGGGATCAAGGAGACCATCGGTCATGCGGCGGCGCTGTTCGACGCGGACGGCGACGGGTTGCTGGATGTGCTCCTGGCGGGGCCGAACCGTGTGGCGTTGTTTCGCAATCTCGGCAACTGGCGATTCGAGGAGGTGTTGGACACCGGGTTCCGGCAGGAGGGCTACTGGCAAGGCGTGGCGGTTGGGGATGTCGACAACGATGGGCGGCCGGACCTGTTCCTGGCGGGCTTCGGTTGCGCGGCCCTGTACCGGAACCGCGGGGGTGGCCGGTTCGAGGACATCACCGAGCAGAGCGGGTTGGGGGACGTGCCGCCCGAGGCCTGGCAGACGGGCGCGGCCTTCGCGGATGTGGACCTCGACGGCCGATTGGACCTGTACGTGGGAAGGTACGTGGATCTCGCGGGGCACTCGGGTGCGTGCACTTATCCGAACGGCATCGTGACGGCGTGCGGCCCGGATGAGTTCGGGCCGCAGCGGGGGGTGTTCTATCGGGGGATCGGAGAGGGCCGGTTCGTCGAGGCAACGGCGGAGTTCAGTTTGGGTGAGGCGGAGGGGAAGGCATTGGGTGTGGCCTTCGGCGACATCGACGACGACGGGTACCCGGACCTCTACATCGCCAATGATCGTATGCCGTGCGACCTCTTTCTCAACCGGGGTGGCCGCGGCTTCGTGAGCGCGGGCCTTTCTTCGGGGACCGCATTGGGAATCCACGGCGGCGTCCAGTCGGGGATGGGAGCGGCCTTCGGAGACTACAACGACGACGGGCTCGAGGATCTCGTGGTGACCAACTACCGGGACGAGCCGATGAGCCTGTATCGCAACGAGGGATCGGGCCGGTTTTTGAACGCAGCCTTCACCTCGGGTCTCGGCACGGCAACCCTACCTACGGTCGGTTGGGGCGTGCAATGGGTGGACCTGGACAACGACGGCCTGCCGGAGTTGGTGGTGGCCAATGGGCACCCGCTCCATCGCATCGAAGAACTCGATCCGGCAACGTCGTCGCGCCAGCCGTTGCAGGTCTTTCGCAATGCGGGCGAGGGCCGGTTCATCGAGGTCACTCATTTCGGTGAGGGCTGGCGGCGCGGCATCGCGGGGCGCGCGCTGTGCGTCGGGGACATCGACAACGACGGGCGGATGGACCTGCTCGTCTCGGACATCGAAGGAGAGCCGCTGCTTCTGAGGAACATGACGCCGACTCGAAACCGGTGGCTCCGGGTTCGCCTCGCAGGACGGGGGATCATCGAAGGAGCCACCATCCGGTTGAGCGTGGGGAACCGTTCCCAAACGAAGCGGAGCGTGACCTCGGGAAGCTATTATTCCGCCAGCGATCCGCGGGTCCACTTCGGCTGCGGGTCGGTCGGAGGGACGGGCGAATTGGAGATCCGATGGCCGAGTGGAGTGCGCACCACGATGACGAACGTGTTCCTGGATCGCGAGGTGGTGGTCCTCCACCCGGAGCAGCTGTAAGGGACGATGAAAAGGGACCGCCGCGTCCCGGCACCCATGAGAATCCTCGGACAGGCTCCACACCGTTGCGGCCTCGTGGAACTCGGCCCTCCGAAGCGCCGCTTGGCGGAGTTCGCACCTCTACCGACAACTCCGGGATGCACTGTACCGCAACTGAGAACTCGACAATCCCTTTCCCCCCGGCGCACGATCCCAGCGTCATCCAAAGGAGGCGCAGCCCGAGCCGAGGCTGCGACTTGATAGCAACGTCGGCATTGTGAACTGCATGGTTACCGTCAGCACATTCAGCAAGATTGAAGAGGCTCATTTGCTGCTGTCGCGCCTGGAGGCGGCGGGAGTTCCGGCGTTCGTCCGGGATGGGATGAGTTCACGATTCAGTTGAACTGGCTGTATGCGGCTCAGGTGGCCTTGGCAGCAGGGCTGGGGAGGGTGTTCCAGCGGGGAAGGAGCAGGAGCGCCGCGAGGAGCACGGCGGCACCCAGGAAGGTGAAGACGGCGTGCCATCCGCCCTGTTCCTGGAGGAACCCGGGAAGCGTGCCGCCCACGATCGCGCCAATGGAACCGCAGCCATTGATGATGCCCGAGGCCGTTGAGGCCCCACGCTTGGAGCCGAAGTCGAGGGCGGCCGTCCCGCTGACCAGGGAGTCGGGCGCGTAGGTGAGGAGGCCGAGGAGAAAGAGGCTCGCCCCAAGAATCCACGCATTGGGCGGCAGACGGTCCAGCATGAACAACAAGAGCGCGAGCAGACCCAGGCAGATCACCGCGACCGGCATCCGGCGCGATCCGAAGAGTTTGTCCGAGAACAGCCCTGCGAGGAGGACACTCAGGGGACCGGCGGCCTCGAACATTGCGCTCAGGAACCCCGAGTGGATCATGCCGGTGCCGAGGCGGTCGTGGATGTACTTGGGGCCCCAGAACAAAATGGCGTAGCGCGTCGGTTTCAGGCAGAAATAGATCACGCATAGAAGCCGCACCATCGGGGTGCGGAGAACTTCCATCGCCACCGCCCATCGGCTGCCCCCAGCGTCGGTTGACGAGTCGGATTCCGCGTCGGGCCGGACCTCCGGAGGTTCGCCGTGATAGGTCTCGATGGGCGGAAGTCCGACGTCTTCGGGGCGGTTCCGTTGGAAGCGCCAGAACAGCAGCCAGACACCGGCCAGGGCGAAGGCTGGAACCAGGAAGGCGGCGCGCCAGCCGAAGCGTTCGCCGACGTAACCGGCAAAGATCGACGCGATGAATCCGCCCGCCGCGTAGTTGGTGCACCAGAGTCCGATCACCGTTCCGCGTTCCAGGCGGGAAAAGAACTGAGCCATGTTCTTGGCCAGCGGCGCCCAGCCGGAGGCCTGGAACAATCCCTGGGCGAAGAAGAGGCCGCCCAGCAGGAAGGCCACGACTGAGACACCCCAGGGGCCGGCCACCGATGCGACGGCGGTTTGAAGCGGAACCGGAAGCCACTCCGGAACGGCCAGACCCATCGCCACCGCGGCGACCACGGACCCCATCATGCCGGTGAGGATGACACGGCGCGTGCCGAACCGGTCGCCGCTCAAGCCCCACACGAACTGGCCCAACGCATACGCCACCAGAAACCCTCCATCGATCCAGGCCATCTCGGTGTGCGAAAGGCCAAGCTCCCCGGGCTTGCCCATCTCGATCTTGGCGACCGAGAAGGATTTCCGGGTCAGGTAGTATCCCGCGTAGGCCAGCCAGGTGATGGCGAAGATCCGCCAGCGCCAATGTTCATAGACCGGATCCTTGCGGAAGGAGGGCGGATGGGACATGGGGATGGCGAATCGGAAATGGGGAATGGGGAACAGGGGCTGTGAAGGGGGAGGGAGCAGCGGTCTAGACGCCGTAGTAGGTCTCGTACACGCGCTGGGCGTCGCGCCTTGCGTCGTCCCAGTTCCAGCCTGTGCCGTCGAAGCGATCCGGCGAGAGACTGCGGACATAGGAACCCGGGTTGGGATCGAGCAGTGACTCGACCAGCAGCTTTCCGATCCCGCCCGAGCCCGAGATGCCGTGGGCATTGCAGCCGCCCGCCATGACAAAGCCCCTTACCCGCGAGCTTTCGCCCAGGATGAACCTCCCGTCGGGCGTGAACGTCGGCCAGCCTTTGCCCACCCAGCTCCGCTCCGCGCCACGCGCCCCAGGGAGCAGGGCTGCGAACGCCGACTCGAAGGAGTCGAGCACGGGCCGGTCGATGACCACCTCGGGCGGCGCGCCCGCGAGTTCGTACGTTCGCGGATCGGTATGAAGCGCCTTCGGCTCCCATCCTCCCAGGAGCAGGCCGCCCTCACGGACGCGTCCGTACAGGGTGAGTTCCGGGATGCGGAAACAGGGCAGGTCGGGCGAGAGGCCGTCCATGGGCACCGTGACGTAGTATTCGTGCCGGACGGGTACGATGGGAAGTTCGAGCCCGGCGAGGCGGGCGACATGGTAGGCGTGCGCGCCGGCAGCGTTCACCACCCACCGGCAGCGGACCCGGCCACGATCGGTGGCGATGCCCGTGACCCGGCCCTGCCGGATCTCCACGGATTCCAGGCGGGTTCCCGTCTGGATTCGAACCCCCATCTCCCGGCAGGCGTGCGCGTACGATTCCGCCACGGACCGGGGAGTCATATAGCCGTCGCTGGGACACCACAGCACCGAACGCACCGTCGAGAAGTCCATCAGGGGCCACAATGGGCGTGCGGCGGCACCGTCCAGGAGATGCACCTCGAGCCCGGCTGCCGTCGCCGAATCGGCAAGCTTCCGAAACTCGTCCGCCCGCCGGTCGCTCAAGGCGAGGCGCACTGAGCCAACCTCGTGCCAGTCGGGGGGAACCGACGAGGCCTGCAGTTCGCGAAACACGCGGACCGAGTGCATCGCCAGGAGGGTTCGCTCGGGAGTGTCGCGCACCTGGCCGCATAAACCCGCCCCCTGGGAGGTGGTGGTGGCGCCGACCTCCCCGGCTCGTTCGAGCACGAGAAGGTCGCGCAGCCCGGCCCGGGCCAGCGCATAAGCGGCGCCGAGGCCCACGGCGCCGCCACCCACCACGACGCATTCGGCATCCGCAAGCGTGTTCATGTCGGCAGGTTCAAGAGACCTGAGCGCAAGGGGAGATGCCTGCGCCCGTCCCCGTGGACGGCCGGGGCCGGGCGAGCAGGTTCAGGTACCAGTTCACGAAGGACTCGACGTTGTACTCCTTGAAGGTCGAGTAAGGACCCGGCTGATAGGCGCTGGACCGGACCCCGCGTTGTTGGCGCTCGCAGAGGGTCCAGTCCTGCTCTGATGTGAGCTTCCAGAAGGGTGTCAACCGGGTCAGGTCATAGTCCCGGCCTTCGACGGCGTTCTCGTCCACCAGCCACCACACGCGGATCGCAGTCTGTTCCGGGCCGGCGGGCAGCAACCGGGTGCTGACAGCGTGATCGCAGCTCGAATGGTTCCAAAAGTTGGGCAGGGTACGAATCCGCAGCGTGCCGACCCGGGGATCGCGGTAATCGCCCATCAGCGGTGCGACCTGGGCGCCGTCGAGGCTTTCGCTCACCCAGCCATCGGCGAGCGGCGTGCGGTTCGAACTGTACCAAATGCCCCGTTCGGCGTCGGGAAACTGCGTCATCCCGGTCCGATCGTGGGTGGGGATGCCCTGGGCCTCCCATCGACTGGCGACCCGGGCTGCGGCGTCGTTCATGAGGTCGCGAATGCGGGCGGTGGTGTCGTCGGCGTTGAAATGGTCGTAGTTGGCCTTGATGTACTGCGGGTGGTTGACGTTACAGTGGTAACACTCGCGGTTGTTTTCCCAGACAATCTTCCAGTTGGCCTGCACCCGGTAATCGGCCACGTGCGCGACCCGGGCCTTGCGGAAGCCCTGGGGCCCCACCAGAGGGGCGAGCACCTCGCGGGCGGACGCGAAAGGCCAGGGATCGTCCGCCAGCGAAATAAAGATCAACCCCCCGACCTCTTCGACGCGCACCGGATGGAGCCCGAAATCGGACTTCCGCAGATCGGACTGCATGCCGCGCCACGCCAGGAGGGCGCCATCGAGGCCGTAGGTCCACTGGTGGTAGGGACAAACCCATTTCGAGACGCGCCCGGAGGGTTCATCACAGATCTGCGAACCCCGGTGCCGGCAGAGGTTGTGATGAGCGTGGACGGACCCACCGGCGCCGCGCACCACGATCACCGAGTCCGCATCGATCTCCACGACGAAGTACTCGCCGGGTTCACGAATCTCGCAGGCGTGCCCGGCAAACAGCCAGCCCGGGCGCCAGATCTGGTCGAGGTCAAGGCGGTAGATCGCGGGATCGACGAAGTAACATCCTGGGAGCGTCCAGCCGGGCCGACGTCCGGCGGGGAGGGAGAGGGGACCCTTCGGTGACTGGGCATTCATGGCGGAACGTCATGCGGCCTGGCGGCGCCGGCGCCGAGGCAGCCGGCTGACTGTCAAATTGACAGGGTCCTGGCTCGGGCGCGGCGGCAGGGTGGGGAATCGGATCGGGGCACGCAAGGCCGGACGTGTGGCCCAAATCGCTGCGCAAGAAACCACGAAGGACGCGCAGCCCGCGAAGGCATGGGCGCCATGGAAAGGCCGATCTGGATCGAACCGTAGCGGTTGCGGGCGGCCCTAACGACCATTGCCCTCTTCGTGTCCTTCGGGCCTTCGTGGTGAATCCGCCTTTTACCGGGCACGCTTACCCGGCGATCGGGGGCCCGGTGACATCTGCCCGGGTCGTTGCGGCGTCACGGCGCAAGCTTCACGTCTTCCGGCATGCCCCCCAGGCGCACATCAGACAATCAACGCCGTCACCGCGGCGGCGGCGAGGCTGGGGTGACGCTGTTGGTCACCGTGGCGAATGCCTGAAGTCGAAGGGTGGCCTTCTCCGCGGGGATCCAGAACACCCCGTTGGTGTTGTAGCCGCGTCCGAAGCCCAGTTTGGCCTCCTCGTAGGCACTTCGGGCCGCGACGAACTTGGCGGGGTCCGTCCGGACGAACAGGCGGCTGGCCTCGCCGATGATGAAGTAGCAGGTGGCCACGCTGTTCAACGGCCCGTTCGCCAGGATCGCGTCACGAGCGGCTCCCGTGACGCCGCCACTCGGCAAAGGCTTGCCAGCCCGTTCCAGGTCCGCCTGGAGCGCGCCTGCCGCCTCTTTGAACTCCCCGATGCATTCCCCGGCCCTGTCGATGGCGACTCCGTAGTCCGCCGCCACCAGAGCGTTCCATGCGGCCGCGGTCAGCAGTTCATGCTTCGCCTGGGCGAACGACGGGTACGGCGCAAACAGCAGCAGCGCGGCGAGGATGGCGGTGGTGGTGGACGGAAGCAGATACAACGTCGAATTCATGGGGTTCCATTTCTCTCCGTGGTTTTCGCTTGGGTTGCCAAACAGAATGTCAAGTGTACAGTCCGCGGCCAACCAATCCAGGGACCAGATACCGCAATCTTGGACAAGCATTCTGGCCCAAATCCGCAGCGGCAGGCGCGGGTGGCCGACCTGCTTCGCGCCGGCCTGAAAGCCTCGTCAGTGTTTCAACATGTTTTGCTGCGGGGCCAACTCCTTCTCCTCCTTTTTTATGTAACGCAAATTGCCGACTCCGACGGCAATTAGTAGAATACACAGACCCGGCACTAGTCTGAAGGCAGATGCCTTAATTGCTCTTATCAGGAAGGCATTGGTGGCCTCGGTTGGCTCCTGCTGCATGTAAAGATCCAACCAATCTCCATACAAGAAGTAGACTAGCGTCACACTGAGAATACAGGTAGTTCCTATCAGTATCGATGCGATCGCCAGGACACGCGCCTGTCTCCGTTCCCTTTCGATGCTTCCATTCATTTCTTATCCTCCGGCTCCGGTCGAGTACCTGTCCAAATGATCGTGACTCCTGCTTCTCCTGCACTCGCTGACCCAGGGGGTCCCCCTGCAAGCGTCCCTGGTCCAGTCGCCATCCTGTAAATGTCCGGTGCCATATCGCCCAGGCCATTCGCGACTGCCTGGTTTTTAGTCGGGCAGTAGGCGGTTAGCGGATCCGCAATGGCATCATTCTGACGCTCCCGATTCTGCGATGCGTTCTCCGCACTCCGTTGCGCGTTCCGTATCGCATCGGCAAGCTCCCAAAGGCCCCAACCTGTTAGGATCGCAGCGCCGACGATTAACGTAGGAACTATAATTCGGCCGTCTGTGTCCACGTGGTTGACTGGATCACTGCCGGTGAACTGAAAAAGGTTGGATCCGATTACAAGTTCCGCCGGCACGGCCCGAGACCCATTCCCCTGCGAGGCCAATATCAGAAGGCTTTCCCCAATCGGATCCCGGTTGATCCACCGCTGGAGCATGGGGTCGTAGAATCGGAATCCGTAGTCGTAGAGCCCGATCGCGGGGTGAAACGGCTTTGAGGAGAACCGATAGGTGTTGGCATCGGCCATCGCACCGCTTTGGGAGAGCGTCCGTCCGTACGGGTCGTACCGGTAGGTCGCCTCGACCGCCGCCGAGGTCGCGTGGTTGTTCAGCAGGGCGGTGATGTTCCCGCCGCCGTCGGCGTGGTAGTAGTGGTGGGTGCTCCAGGACCCATTGGCGGGATTGTACCCGTTCGATCGGGCCAGCAACCCCCCGATGCCCCCGGCGCCTTCGAGGGTCCCGCTCAGGTCCGGACCCCGCGTGTAGGTGACAGTTGGGGTGTTGGCGTCGTTGGGTTCCTGCACCACGCGGCGTCCGTCGTACAGGTTGCGCGTCTCGCCGGTCGCAACCCATCCCCCGCCGCCGCCGGGGTTCCAGACCGGATCGCGCTTGATCCAGTCGTGGGTTGGCCGGCCGGCCATGTCCGGGTTCAACGGCAAGGACGCCAGGCAGGGCAACAGCGACAGGACCGACAATGCGACGAAGGTTGCGGCGGAGCAGAACTTTTGATGGAGCCTGATTGTCATTTTGACAGGCGTAGGGAAGTACCGGCTGGATGGTGGTATGAGCCAGGGCGGCGCAGGGAACTCATTTGAGTTCAGATCTCTGAATTTAACATGTGATCTCTCCCGGCTGGCCCTGAGCGGGTTCCGCCAGGCGGGGAGGGTCTGTCGTGCGAGGGGGGGCGGAGGGCAGTTCAGGGGCAGGCGTCCTTTGGGGCGAGCGGAGGGCGGCTACGGCGTCTTAGCAGATGCGGGGGAGTTGTTCGCCGCCGGGCATGGGGAGGGGGCGTTCGACGCCGAGAGTGCCGACGAGGCGGACGCCGCCGTCGGGGAGGGGCAGGACGGTGCCGATGCGGGCGGCGTGGGTGCCGTCGGGATGGCGCCGCAGACATTCCACGGTGCGGTCGGCGTCGTGTTGCGGGACGAAGGCGACGAAGCGCCCTTCGCAGGCGACCTGGAGGACGTCGAGGCCGAGGATTTCGCAGGCGGCCCGGACATCGGGGCGGACGGGGACGGAGGCCTCTTCGAAGCGGAGGGTGAGGGCGGCGGTGGCGGCGATTTCGTTGAGGGCGCCGGCAAGGCCGCCGCGGGTGAGGTCGCGGAGGCAGTGGAGTTCGATCCCGGCATCGAGGAGGTCGAGGACGAGACTGGCGACCGGGGCGGAATCGCTTTCGATGGCGCTGTCGAATTGAAGTCCTTCGCGGACGGCCATGACGGCCATGCCGTGGCGACCGAGGTCTCCGCTGACGACGATGGCGTCGCCGGCGACGACGGAGCGGGGTTCGATGAGGAGGGAATGGCGGATGATTCCGAGGCCGGCGGTGTTGAGGTAGAGGCCGTCGCCGCGGCCGGCATCGACGACCTTGGTGTCGCCGGTGACGATGGCGACCCCGGAGCGGTCGGCGGTGAGGCGCATGGAACGGACGACGCGCCAGAGGGTTTCCATGGGGAGTCCCTCCTCGATGATGAAGCCGGCGCTGAGGTGGCGCGGACGGGCGCCGGCCATGGCGAGGTCATTGACCGTGCCGTGGACGGCGAGGGAACCGATGTCGCCCCCGGGGAAGAACAGGGGGCGGACGACGTAGGAATCGGTGGTGAAGGCGAGGCGTTCGGCGGGGCCGGTGGGATCGAGGACGGCGGCGTCGTGGGCGCGGTCGAGGATGGGGTTGGCGAAGGTGGCGGTGAAGAGGGTGGCGATGAGGTCGTGCATGAGGCGTCCACCGCCGCCGTGGGCGAGGAGGACGCGCGGGTAATTCCGGAGGGGAACCGGGCAGTCGAGGTCGAAGGCGGCAGGGGCCATGGAACCGGAGGAGGGCCCGGCGGGTGGGGCGGGGTCAGAAGCCGACGGAGGGGCGGCGACCCTGTTTGACCACGGCCTTTTCACCTTCCCAGACGGCGAGGCCGCGGCGGTCGGTGAGGGCGAGTTGGAAGGTGTAGGCGGCCTGGCGGTAGTTGCCGGCGCGGGTGTAGGTCTCGATGATCTTGCCGGAGAGGCTGAAGTCGGGGGGGCGGGAGGGGGTGGGTTCGAGTCCGAGGTCGCGCCATTCCTGGGCGATTTCGCGGGCCAGTTCGTCCTCGGCGGTGCCACCGGGTCCGCGGGTGGTCATGGTGAGGGCCTTGCCGCTCTGGTTGAGGGCGACGCGGATCTTCTTGGTGAGGAGGTCGGTATCGACCTGCTGGGCGGTGTTGTTGATGACCCGGCTGACCACCATGACGGCGGGGGAGGAGGGGACGCGATCGAGGACACCGGAGGCGAGGAGGTCGGTGATGGCGTCCTCGGCGGCCATGGAGAAGTCCTGGATGTTGATCTGGTCGAGGGTGACGAGGACGCGACCGCCGCTGGCATCGACGTATTGGGCGCGGCGGGTGCAGCCGGGCTGGGTGACGGCGACGAGGGCGAGGGTGAGGGTGGCAAGGAGGAGGGATTTCATGGGAACGGCTTCAGGGGTTGGGGATGGTTTCCGGGGAAAATGGGATGGGAGGAGTCGTGGTGCCGGGGTCACTGGAGGAGTGGGACGGGGAACCATGGGGACGGGTTGGGAACGGGTTGTGACGGGTTATTCCCGGCGGATGCGGGGGAAGTAGTCGCGGGTGCTTTCCTGGAGGGTGAGGCGGAAGTCGCGGGCGTGGGGGTGGGGGGCGACGGAGTCGAGGACGAGGATTTGTCCGCCCTCAATCTGGCGTGAGATCATGGTGGCGGTGGGGGTGTTGACGGGGAAGCCCTGGAGATCGAACCAGTCGAAGCGGTAGTTGAAGCGGAAGGACTGGGTCCGCCTGTTCTGGACTTCGACTCCGATGCGCTGGAGGCCTTCCGGGGTGACGCCCTCGATGACGGTGAGGATGGCGACGGAGCGGGAGACATTGCGATCGCGGAGGATGCGTTTGTCCTCGATGGGCTGGCGGACGTAGTGGGGATTGGCGGGTTCGACGGTATTGACCTGGTGCCTGGAGGTGTTGCAGCCGGCGGCGAAGGCGACGACGGCGAGCAGGGACAGGGCGAGGATGGGTCGGGAATGCAGTTTCATTTGAGTCGTAGTTGGGAGATGCGAAGGGGGGCCATGCTGCTGACCGAGCGGACATAGACGACGTTGACGTGGCCCTCCTCAAGGTGGACGCGGGCGGGGGGATGTCCGGCGGAGACGAGGTCGAGGCGGCGGTCGGGAGGGGTGGGGAGACGGGCGATCTGGAACTCCTTGGGCAGGGTGGTCCAGGTGCGGGTATCGGCGATGTTGACGCTGGCCTGGTAGGCGAGGGTGGCGAGGCGGACGAGGGCGCCGAGGCCTTCGTCCTGCTGGCTGGCGGCCTGATTGGCGACGAAGGCGGCGGTTCCCTTGGCGAGGGTGGAGACGAGGGTGCGGGTGACGATGGCGGGTTTTTCGTCCTCGAAATCGCGGGCGACGATGCGGTCGATGCTGGCAATCTGGGCACTGGCATGGCGGGTGCCGTGGGCATCGACGGCGAGGGAGGGGAGGTGGCCGGACTGGGGTTGGAGGACGGGCCAGGCGGTACCGATGTAGGACACGTTGGCGAAGACGATGGGGATGTCGATACGGACCTGCTGGCGGACGGGGGCCTGACCGTTTTCGAGGATGACGTAGGTGACGGCGGGCAGGGGTTCGCCGCGGAGACGGCGTTCGCAGGCGTCGAGGTCGGCGAGGATGGCGGGGTGATTGGGGTTGAAGGCGAGGGATCGCTGGAGCGAGACGCGGGCCCGTTCGAGGTCGGAGAAGTCCCTGGCCTGGGCGAGGAAGAAGACGCCGTCGAGCCAGACCGTGAAGGGGTTGACGTACTCGGCGTAGGGCTGGAGGGCGGAGAGGGGGGCGTAGAGGCCGTCGAGGCGCTGCTGGAACTGGGGGTGCTGGCGGGTGTTGTCGATGGCGGCGGCGTGGCCGCGCTGGGCGGCCTCCTGCTGGGCGCGTTCGATGCGGCGGGCGTTTTCGGCGACGGCATCCTGCTGATACTGGTGGGCGCGGAGGAGGGCGGGGCGGGCCTGATCCTGCTGGTCGAGGGCGAGGTAATTCAGGGCGCGGTAGGTGGCGGCCATGATCCGGTCGTAGGCGCGGCCTTCGTAGGGGAGATTGGCGGGGGTGGTGACGGCGGACATCGCCTCGGTGGCGACGCGGACCCGGGCGCGGGCCTCGAATTCGGACATGCGGGCTTCGGCGATTTCGAAGGCGCGGTTGCTTTCCGGGTAGCGGCCGGCGGCGCGGAGGGCGGTGCCCTGTTCGAGCCGCCAGATGACGGCGTCGCGGCCCTGGGCGCGGTTTTCGGCGCGGTCGGAGAAGGCTTTGGCGGCTTGTTCGACCTGGCCGGCGCGCCAGTTCTGGCGGTAGGACTCGGTTTTGGTGGCGTAGGTGCGGCAGCCGGTCGAGGCGGCGACGAGGAGGGCCAGACTGAGGGCAAGGAGGGAACGGCGACGCCATCGCGAGGCGGGGATCTCGGGGGCGAAGGGTTCCGGGTGCATGGCGATCGGTGGCCGGGCGCCGGAGCGCCGCGGGACACGCGGGATAGGATGACCGGAGGGGGCGGGGATCGCAATGGGGAGTGCGCATCCCCTCGCTCCACGCCCTTGCGGCCTCGTAGAATTCGGCCCTCCGATTTCATGCCTCCGCATCGCTCGAAGGGCTGCCGCGGGGAGGGAGAGTCTGCGCTCCAAACCTTCAGAACGGTGTGGAGCGTTGGGTTGAGGACTCGCGGAGCTCGTCCCTCCGATTCGCCGCCTCCTCACCGACAACCTGGGGATGCACCGGGCCCAAAGGCGGCGCTTGAAAAGGTGTGTCTTCGGGTTCGAGGACGAGGACGGGTACCGCCCTTCGGGCTGAGTACGAGTACGCACGAGGGATGGCTTGGGCGAGTTCCGAGAATCTGAGATGCGCCCGGCGCGGGCAAAATGGACGGAATCAGCGTGCATATGCACGCTGGTTGCGTTCATAGATTGGGCTTTGCCGGGGTGGAGGCGGGCCACTATAACGCCCGGCCACATGGCGACGGGATCGAGCGTGGCTGGCGATGCATTGGGGGCGGGGACGCGGTTGTGCGCCGTGTACGGCCATCCGGTGCGGCATTCGGCGTCGCCGGCGATGCAGAATGCGGGGATGGCGGCGCTGGGTCTGGACTGGCGGTATGGGGCGTTCGATGTGCGGCCGGAGGCGCTGGGGGAGGCGCTGGCGGGGGCGGCGGCGATGCGGTTTGTGGGGGTGAATTTGACGGTGCCGCACAAGCTGCTGGCGTTGGGGATGATGGCGGAGCTGGACGAGTCGGCGGAGCGGTATGGGGCGGTGAACACGGTGCGATTTGAGGGGCGCGACGGGGGAGGGACGTGGCGACCGCTGGGGGAGATGGAGCCGGAGGAGGCCGGGGAGGTGCGGATGCGGGGTTTCAACACCGATGCGGACGCCATTGTGCGGTCCTTGCGGGAGGATCTGGGGTGGGAACCGGGGGGATCGCGGGTTCTGGTCCTGGGGGCCGGGGGGGCGGGGCGGGTGGCGGCATTGCGACTGGCGGCGGAGGGGGTGGGGGCGATGTGGCTGGTCAACCGGACGGAAGCGAAGGCGGTCGAGGTGGCGGAGGAGATCCGGTCACGGATGGGGGGGGAGGCGCCACGGGTGTTGGTGGGATATCCGGAGGGAGAGATTGACCTTGTGTTGAATGCGACCTCGGTGGGGTTGAAGGCTGGGGACGGGCTGCCGCTGGATACGGGGACATTTTCGTTGGGGAAGGCGCGGGGGGCGTACGACATGGTGTACCGGCCGGCGGAGACACCGTTTCTGGCGGCGGCGAAGGCGGCGGGTTGCCGGACGGCGAACGGGTTGGGGATGTTGTTGTACCAGGGGGCGGCGGCCTTGGAGATCTGGAGCGGGAGGACAGCCCCTGTGGAGGTGATGCGGCGGGCGTTGTGGGCGAACGTGTATGGCGGGGGGGAGGCGTTGTGATGACGATGGCGGCGGGGATGATGGACGGGACGGGGTGGGGTGGGGCGCCGTTTCATTTCTGGACGGCGGTGTACGCGGTGGTGGGGGCGATCGTGGGGAGCTTTCTGAACGTGTGCATCCATCGGATGCCGCGGGGGCAGAGTCTGATCCATCCGCCTTCGCACTGTCCGCGGTGCGGGGTGCGGGTGGGATGGGCGCAGAACATCCCGATTGTCTCGTGGCTGCTGTTGCGGGGCCGGTGTGCGTCGTGCGGGGGGGGGATCGCTTCGCGGTATTTCTGGGTGGAACTGCTGACCGCGGGATTATTTGCGGGATTGTGGGTGTTGCATGGAGGGACCGGGGTGTGGGTGGCCTCGGCGTTCTGTGTGTTTGCGGCGGGGTTGGTGGTGGCGACCTTCATTGATCTCGAGCACCTGATCATTCCGGACGAGATCACGCTGGGGGGGGCGGTGGCGGGGGTGGCCTTTTCGGTGATCGCGCCGGGGATGCACGGGGAGGAGTTCGTATGGCCGTCGCTGAAGGCGTCGCTGATCGGGGCGGGGTTGGGGGCGGGGCTGGTGTACGGGATGCTGGAGCTGGGGAAGCTGTTGCTGGGGCGGCAACGGTTTGTGCTGCCGACGGGGACGCGGATGGTGTTTACGGAGACCGATCTGCATCTGCCGGACCGGGTGCTGCCGTACGAGGAGGTCTTCTACCGGGTCTCGGACACGCTGGCTTTTCACGCCACGCGGCTGGAGCTGCCGGACCGGTGTTACCGGAACGTGACGGTGCGGCTGCAGTTGCGCGGGGGGATGCTGCGGATCGGGGAGGAGGAAGTGGATCCGGGGACGGTGCCGTGGATGGAGGCGGTGGGGGACGAGGTGACGGTGCCGCGGGAGGCGATGGGGTTGGGGGATGTGAAGTTCATGGCGGCGATCGGGGCGTTCACGGGGTGGACGGGGGTGGTGTTTGCGTTGCTGGGGAGTTCGATCGCGGGCCTGGTGATCACGCTGGGGTTGACGGCGGCGGGGCGGCGGGAGTGGTCGGCGCGCCTGCCGTACGGTCCGTATCTGGCGGCGGCGGCACTGGCGTGGGTGCTGGGGGCGCGGGAGTGGGTGATGCGGTGGTGGTGGCCGCCGGGGATGGGGTAGGTGCGGGAGGGGTGGGGGGTGCCACGGGTGTGTGGGACGGGGTCGGGGCGCCTTTGGCGCCATGGAGGGCCTGGTGGAGGGCGGCGAGGAGGCGTTCGGCCGGGAAGGGTTTGGTGAGGAGGGCGGCAAGGGGGAGGTGCTGGAGAGCCTGGAAGCCATCGCGTTCCGAGGCGCCGGTCATGCCGAGGAAGGGCAGGTCCGGGGCGATCTGGAGGGCGGCACGGACCAGTTCGGGACCGTGGAGACCGGGCATGATGAGGTCGGAGACGACAGCATGGAGGGAGGCGCGGTGCTGGGCGAGGAGACTGATGGCCTCGGCGCCGTCGGCGGCGGTGAGGACGCGGTAGCCATGGCGTTCGAGGACACGTTGGAGGCCATCGCGGAGGGGGGATTCGTCATCCACGACGAGGACCCGTTCATTGCCGCCGCGGGGGGCGGGGGTTTCGTCGTTGCGGGGGGCGACGGCGGTGCTGCTGGGGCGGGCGGGGAGATAGACTTCGAAGGTGCTGCCGCGATTGGGGAGGGTATCGACATTGATGAAGCCGCCATGGCTGCGGACGATGCCGAGGACGGTGGAGAGTCCGAGGCCGGTGCCCTGGTGGGGGGGTTTGGTGGTGAAGAAGGGTTCGAAGATACTGTCGAGGACATCATCGGGGATTCCGCAGCCGGTATCGCCGACGCGGAGGCAGACGTGGGGACCGGGTTGGGCGCCGGGGGTGCGGGCGGCGTAGGTTTCGTCGAGGGTGACGTTGGTGGCGGTGATGGAGAGGGTGCCTCCGCGGGGCATGGCATCGCGGGCATTGATGCAGAGGTTGACGAGGACCTGTTGGATCTGGGTGGCATCGGCGAGCATGGGCCAGAGGTCATTGGGGGTCCGGTGGGTGACGCGGATCTGTTTGGGGAAGGTCGAGTGGACCATCTGGAGGGTCTGCTCGATGAGGTATTTGGGCTGGACGGGGAGGCGTTCGCCGGGCACACCGCGGGCGAAGGTGAGGATCTGCTTGACGATTTCGGCGCCGCGTCGGGCGTTGGAGGCGACGGTATCGAGCATGCGGCGGTCGTCGGGGTTGGTGACCGATTCGCGGAGGAGGGGGGCGGCGAGGAGGATGGGGCTGAGGATGTTGTTCAGGTCATGGGCGATACCGCCGGCGAGGGAGCCGAGGCTTTCGAGGCGCTGGGCGCGGAGGTATTGGGACTCGATCTGTTTCTTTTCGGTGACGTCGGTATGGATGGCGAGGATGGAGGCGGGATGGCCGGGTTCGCCGTGGACGAGGGTCCAGCGGCAGAAGACATCGATGACCTTGCCGGACTGGGTGGGGTGTTTCATTTCGCCGGACCAGCCGCCGTGTTCGAGGAGGGCGGCCTGGGCGCTGACGAACTGGGAATCGTGGGGATGGATGTCGGTGTATTTGCGGCCGAGGACCTCGCCGGGCTGCCAGCCGTAGATGGCGCCGGCGGCGAGGTTCCAGTAGCGGATGACGTGATCGAGGGTGCGGACGTGGATGGCATCGCTGGCGTGGTCGAGGAGTTCGGCCTGTTCGCGGATGCGCTGCTCGGCGGCCTTCTGGCTGGTGATGTCCTCGGCGAGTTTGAGGTAGTGGGTGATGATGCCGGAGGCATCGCGGATGGGGGCGATGGTGGCGCTTTCCCAGTACTGGGAGCCATCGCGGCGGCGGTTGAGGAAATTGCCGCGCCAGGTTTCGCCGCGGGAGATGGTGTCCCAGAGCAGTTCGTATTCGGCACGGGTGCAGCGGCCGGATTTGAGGAGGCGGGCGGACTGGCCGACGACCTCGGGGGGGGTGTAGCCGGTGACTTCGGTGAAGCGGGGATTGACGTATTCGATGGTGCCGGCGGGGTCGGTGATACAGACGACGGCGGGGCCTTGTTCGACGGCCTGGGAGAGTTTGCGGAGCTGGTCTTCGGTCTGGCGGCGGGAGCGGCGGGCCTCGGCCTCGCGCAGTTCGCGTTCGATGGCGGAGCCGAGGCGGGCGAGGCGGTCCTTGAGGAGGTAGTCGTGGGCACCGGCCTTGATGGCGCCGACGGCGACATCTTCGCCGATATTGCCGGAGACGAGAATGAAGGGGATGTCACGACCCTGGGCCTTGACGATTTCGAGGGCCTGGAGGCCGGTGAAGCGGGGGAGGCAGTAATCGGCGAGGATGAGGTCCCAGATCTGGGCGGAGAGGGCGACCTGAAGGGCGGCGGCGTCGGAGACGCGCTGGTGATGAACGCGATAGCCGTGGCGGCGGATTTCGTGGAGGACGAGGCCGGCGTCCGGTTCGGAGTCCTCGATGAGCAGGACGCGGAGGGTGCGAGGCGACGTGGGGTCGAGGGGCATGAGGATCAGGCGGTGGCGTCCGGAGGGTGGGTGGGGAGGGAGAAATGGAAGAGGGCGCCGTGGTCGGGTTGGGCTTCGGCCCAGATGCGGCCGCCGTGGCGCTGGACGATGCGATGGACGAGGGCGAGGCCGACGCCGGTGCCTTCGAATTCGTCGGCGGCGTGGAGGCGTTGGAAGACGTTGAAGAGCTTGTGGGCATGCGCCATGGGGAAGCCGGCGCCGTTGTCCCGGACGGAGTAGGTGGCGAATCCGTCGCGGATGAAGCCGGAAACGTGAATTTCGGCGCGGGGCTGGTGGCGGCTGAACTTGAGGGCGTTGTCGAGGAGGTTGATCCAGACGTGGCGGAGGAGGGAGGGATCGCCGACGGCGCCGGGGAGTTGGGAGAGCTGGAGGGCGACCTGACGGGTGGCGAGGTGGGGGGCGAGTTCGCGGAGGGCGGCCTGGACGAGGGGGTTCATGTCCACGGCGATGCGGGTCAGGGGTTGGCGGCCGAGGCGGGAGAAGCGGAGGAGGTCATCCACCATCTGGCCGAGGCGTCTGGCCTCGTTGCGGACGACATCGAGGAGGGAGGCGGCTTTGGGGTCGAGTTGGGGACCGTGATCTTCGGCGAGGATCCCGGCGTACCCGACGATGGCGCGGAGGGGGGCACGGAGATCATGGGAGATGGAGTAGGCGAAGGCGTCGAGTTCGGCGAGGGCGGCTTCGAGCTGGGCGGTGCGCTGGCCGACCCGTTCTTCGAGTTCGGCATTGAGGTGGCGGAAGCGCTCTTCGCTGGCGCGGAGGGCCTGATCGGCGGCGTGGAGGGCGGCCTCGGTTTGCTTGCGTGCGCTGATGTCGGTGTGGGTGCCGAGCATGCGGAGCGGGCGGCCTTCGGCGTCGCGTTCGACGAGTTTTCCGAGGGACAGGATCCATTTCCAGTCGCCGGAGCGGGTTCGTTGGCGGAACTCGACCTGGTAGGTGGGGATGCGGCCGGCGAGGTAGTCGAGGAACGTGGCGCGGACGGATTCGCGGTCGTCGGGGTGGAGGCGTTGGAGCCAGCGGTCGTTGGTTTCGCGGAAGTCGGCGGGGTCATAGCCGAGCATGGTGGCGTACTCGGGGGTGACGATGGCCTCGCCCGTTTTGAGATTGAGATCGAAGAGGCCCTGATTGGCGGCCCAGAGGGCGAGGCGGAGACGTTCCTCGCTGGCGTGGAGTTCGGCGACGGCGTGGCTGCGGGCGAGGTCGCGGCGGATGGTATCGGCACCGGCGACGACATCGCGGGCGAGTTCCGTGAGGAGGGCGAGGGTGTCGGGGTCGAGGGGGTCCGGGGAGGTGTGGGCGAGGCAGAGGAGGGCGAAGGGGGGCCGGGCATCGGCGGCGAGGGGAACGAGCGTGGCGGGGGAGGGGGGGGCGGGAAAGGGGAGGGAATTCCAGGGGGGCAGGAAGCGGAGGGGAGCGAGATCGGGGACGGCGTGGGGAAGGTTTCGGGCGAGGGCAAGGGCGAGGGGATGGGGAGGCTGGGGGACGGGGACGGGTTGGGGAGGTGAGGGTTCCGGGGGGGAGGCGAGGAAGCCGGCGTGGGCGACGGGTTGAAGGGAGGGGGAACCGGTGGGGTGAAGGGTGGCGATGGAAGCGAGGCGGAAGACGCCGGAGGCGACAAGGAGCCGGCAGGTTTCGCGGAGGAAGGAGTCGGGGGAGGAGGCGATGGGGACCTGCTTCTGGGTATCGAGGAGGACCCGGAGGAGGCGGTTGGCGCGTTCGAGGCGGGCGGTTTCGGCGACGCGGACGTGGAGGGTGAGGCGGGCGGCGTTCCGGTGGGGCCGGTGACTTCGGGCGGGGGGGGGGGCCTGGGTCCGGGCGATGGAGCGGTTGGGGTTCATCTTGGTGGGCGGGGTCTGGGGAAGGGCGCGGCGCGGGACTCGATGGCGCCGAGCCATCCGAAGTGGGGTTCGAAGGCGAAGGTATCGGAAAGGGTGTCGAGGGGACGGTTCCAGGGCGGGTGGGGGGAGACCACGCGCAGTTCGGCGGGGGCAAAGGGGACGAAGGTGGGGGGGCGAAGGTGGAAGGCGCGTTCGAGGAGGCGGAGGCGGGGCCAGTCGAAGCCCATGAGGGTGGCGGCGACGCAATCGACGGCGAGCGGGTGGGTGCCGGCGAGGACGGTGCCGGCGGGGGCTGGATCGGGGGCCATGGGGCCATTGCCCTGGCCGCCGACGATGCCATCGACGACGGCGAGGTAGCGGAGGGGATGGGAGCGGGGTTCGCCGGAGCCGGTGTGGAGGAAGAGGCACTTGTTGAGGTCGAGGACCATGCGCCAGCAGGTGTCATTGCCGTGCCAATTGCCGGAGCGGACGACGGCCTGGGTGTTGCCGAAGACGAGGCGTCCGGCCTTTTTCAGGGGAACGAAGAGGCGGGACAGGCGCGGGCGGTTTTTGAGGAAGCGTTTGGCGGCGCCCATCCAGGCATGTTCGAGGCGGGCCTTGGCGGTGTGGGCGGGGAACTGGTCACCGCCCTGGGCGGGGGTGCCTTCGGTGTGGTGGGGGAGCCAGTTCTTGTTGGCGTTGATGCCGACGAGGTTTTTGAGGGCGCAGGTGATGCCGACCTTCTTGTGGGTTTTGAGCTTGGGCAGGTTGATGAGGACATCGGCGTCCATGGGGGTGCGGCAGAGGAGATACTCGTGGAGGACGCCGGCGTGGTGGGCGTTGGTTTCCTCCATATTGAAGCTGGCGCCGTAGAGGCGGCCGCAGCCATGGAACCCGACGAACTCGCTGGCTTCGTTGAGGGCGACGCGGGTGCTGCCCAAGGGATCGCCGGGGAGGGAGGTCTTCGAGACGGTGACCCCATCGACGGCGTGCCATTCCTCGGGTCGCAGGTCGAGGAGATCGATGGCGAGGCCCGGGTGATCGGCGCGGGCGCGGGAGACCAGATCGTCCAACTGGCAGTAGTGGCGGAGGGTGGCGAAGGAGGAATCGGTCTGGGGCGCATCGCAGACGACGATCGAGCCGGAACCGCGAAGGCGCGGGGCGACCCAGCGAAGGACGGCTTCGATGACGGCGGGGTGGGTGACGACGTGTTCCCAGGCATCGGGACCGGGGCGGCGTTCGTCGTGTTCCTTGACCCAGTTGGGTTTGAGGACGACGCGGTCGCCGGGTCGGACGAAGTCATCGGGGAGATCCAGGGAGGCGAGCGCGGCCTCCACGAGGGCGCGGATGGCGCGGGGATCCCGGTAATGGGCGGGGCCGCGTTGGGCGGCAACGAGGGCGGGGCGGATGCCGGGCGGGGGCGGGAGAGGGCCTGAGGGCGCGGGATCGGGAATGGGTTCTGGCGATGGAATCAATGACAGTCCTCCTCATACCCGGAAGCGGCTTGGGACTTCCGGGTGGCGGATTTCTAACGCAAGGCGCGGCGGGCCCGCGAGCGGGATTTGCGGGGGGGTGGGCGGGGGGCCAAGCCCGACCTGAGGCCTGAGGCCTGAAACCTGAAGGCTGAAGCCTGAAGCCTGAGACCTGAGATCCAGGTCGGATGCGGAATGGGAGGTCCGAACACGATCGAACCCATCGCGCCCGCCACAAGGCGAGGCTCGAGGAGGTGTGCCTGCGGGATCGAGGACAAGGACGAGGACCGCCCTTCGGGCTGCGTACGAGTCGTGCGAGGGGTGGTTTGGGCGGGTGCCAAAAGCCTGGGATGCGCCCGAGGTCGGGCGGTGCATCCTTGTCCGGGGGCGGTCGGGGCGGCACAGTCCGGGGCCCGGCGTCGGGACGAGAGCGGGCGGTACGGCCACGATGCGGGGGAACGGGGCGATGCGGATCATCCACACAGCGACAGCGTATTATCCGAGCGTCGGTGGGGCACAGCTCCACTGGTACACCATTGGGCGGATGCTGGGGGAGCGGGGGCACGGGATGACGGTGTTTTCGCAATGGACGGACCAGCGGAACCGGTACCTGCTGGACTCGACGTTGCGGGCGCCCTGGGGGGACGACGCGTACGAGGTGGGGGGGATCCGGGTGCAGCGGGTTCAGCCGACGCTGGCGGCGCGGTGTTGGATGGCGCTGGTGGTTCCGTGGTGTGTGCCGTTTCCGGAGGCGGGGTATCCGCTGTTGAGCCGGTGGTTCGAGCGGCGTTGGGCGGCGCGGTGCGGGGAGGCGGACGTGGTGCACAACATCCGGATCGGGCGGGAGCATCTGACGTGGGCATCGCTGGGATTGGCGCGACGGAGGGGGTGCCCGTTTTTCGTGACACCGAATTACAGTCCGCGGATGCAGACGCGGCTGGGGCGGGTGTTGATGCGGCATTTCTTCCGGGTGCTGCGGCGGTCGGACGGGGTGTTTGTGTTCACGCGGGCGGAGGGGGAGGAGATGGAGCGTCTGGGGGTGGGGCGGGAGCGGATCTGCCGGATAGGAGTGGGGCCGCTGCTGGCGTCGGACTGGGATGCGGACGGGTTTCGGGCGGCGCACGGGATTCGGCGGAAGATGGTGCTCTTTCTGGGTCAGAAGCTGGGGTACAAGGGATTCGATGTGCTGCTGGCGGCGGCGCCGAAGGTGTGGGCGCGGGAGCCGGAGACGAGTTTCGTGTTCATGGGGCCGCACTATGATGACAGCCGGGAGCGGATTGCGGCGTTGGGGGATGGGAGGGTGGTGGATATCGGGCGGGTGGACGCGATGGATCCGCTGAAGGCGTCGGCCCTGGCGGCGGCGGATGTGTTTGCGTTGCCGTCGCGGCAGGAAGGGATTGGGGGGGTGTACATCGAGGCGTGGGCGATGGGGAAGCCGGTGATCGGGTGTCGGATTCCGTTTCTGACCATCGAGGACGGGGTGGACGGGTATCTGGTCGAGCAGGATTCCGAGGCCCTGGCGGGGCGGTTGATCGAGCTGTTGGGGGATCCGGAGAAAGCGCGGGCGATGGGGGAGAGGGGGCGGGAGAAGGTGGCGCGGGAGTACGCGTGGGAAGGGATTGTGACGCGGGTGGAGGACTTCTACGAGGAGGTGCGGCGACGGCAGGGGCTGGGAGGCGTGGGCGGGGAGGGGCGTCGATGAAGCGGCGGGTGTCGGTGATTTTCGGAACGCGGCCGGAGGCGATCAAGCTGGCGCCGGTGATTCTGGCGTTGCGGGGCGAGCAGGGGATCGAGTGCCGGGTCTGCGTGACCGCGCAGCATCGTCAGATGCTGGACCAGGTGCTGGAGACCTTCGAGATCCGGCCGGACGCGGATCTGGACCTGATGCGGCCGGACCAGAGCCTGGCGGAATTCGCGGCGCGGGCGGTGAGCGGGGTGGACGGGTATCTGGCGGAGGACCGGCCGGATCTGGTGCTGGTGCAGGGGGACACGACGACGGTGTTTGGGGCGACGCTGGCGGCGTTCTACCGGCGGATCCCGGTGGGGCATGTGGAGGCGGGATTGCGGACGGGGGACATGATGGCGCCGTGGCCGGAGGAGGCGAACCGGGTGCTGACGTCGCGGCTGGCGGCGCTGCATTTTGCGCCGACGCGGTGGAGCCGGGAGAATCTGCGTCGGGAAGGTGTTCCGGCGGGGCGGATCCGGGTGACGGGCAATCCGGTCATTGATGCGCTGATGATCGCGCGGCGGCGGGTCCAGGGTAAGGAGTTCGAGGTGCCGGGGCTGCCGGAGTCGTGGCGGGCGGGGGAAGTGCCGCGGTTTGTGCTGATAACGGGGCATCGGCGGGAGAGTTTCGGGGAGGGGTTTGAGAACATCTGCCGGGCGATCGGGGATCTGGCGCGGGGGCATCCGGAGGTGCATTTCGTGTATCCGGTGCATTTGAATCCGAGGGTGCGGGAGCCGGTGGAGCGGTGGTTGCGCGGGGGTGCGGGGAGCCGGGCGCGGCAGCGGGCGAACGTGCATCTGCTCGAGCCGTTGTCGTATCTGCCCTTTGTGGGGTTGATGGCCCGGGCGACGCTGGTGTTGACGGATTCGGGGGGGATCCAGGAGGAGGCGCCGAGTTTGGGGAAGCCGGTGCTGGTGATGCGGGAGACGACCGAGCGACCGGAGGGGGTGGCGGCGGGGACGGTCCGACTGGTGGGGACGCGGCGGGAGACGATTGTGCGGGAGGTGGAACGGCTGCTGGGGGATGAGGGGGCGTACCGGAAGATGGCGGCGCGGCGGAACCCGTACGGGGATGGGCGTTCGGCGGGACGGATTGTGGCGGCGTGCCGGAGGTTTCTCGAGGGCGATCAGGCGCCGAGGGCTTCGCGATAGACGTCGAGGGTCTGACGGGCGCAGCGTTCCCAGGTGAAGTGGAGGGCCCGTTGGCGGCCGCGGTGGACGAGGTCGAGACGGAGGGAGGGAAGGGTGGCGAGTTGGAGGGCGGCGTCGAGGTAGGCGGCGGGTTCCTGGGGGACCAGCAGGGCGGCGTCGGCGGCGACTTCGGTCAGGCTGGACACGGGGGAACAGACCACGGGGCAGCCGAGGGACATGGCCTCGGCGACCGGGAGGCCGAAGCCTTCGTACCGGCTGGGGAAAAGGAGGGCGACGGCCTGGGAATAGAGGGCGGCGAGATCGGGGTCGGGGAGGTGGCCGAGGTAGTGCCAATTGGGGGGGGGCGGTCCTTCGGCGGCGAGGCCGGGGAAGCGGGCCCCGACGATGGCGAGGTCGGGGAGGGGGCGTCCGGACTGGCGGGCGAGTTCGTAGGATTGACGGAGGAGGGCGAGGTTTTTTCCGGGTTCGAGCGATCCGACGAAGAGGAAGAACGGGTGGCGCAGGTTCTGGGGCAGGGGAGGCAGCGGGGAGACGGGGGCGGGGAGGCCGCAGCCGTTGTGGACGACGCGGAGACGGCCGGGATCGAAGCCGGCGTGGCGGACCAGTTCATCGGCGGTGAACCGGCTGATGCAGACGATGCAGTCGGCGCGGCGGGCGCGGGCGAGTCCGCGGACGGCCATGCGGCGGTGCCAGGGTCGGAAGCGGTCGGGGTGGGTGAGGAAGGCGATGTCGTGGACGGTGACGACGTGATGGATGCCGCGGGGGGGGATGAGGAGGGGGGCGGCGGTGCTGTGGAGGAGGCGGATGTGCCGGGAGCGGAGGTGGCGTGGGGCGACGGTGCGGGTCCAGAGGCATTCGCGGTAGAAGGTGCGCCAGGCGCGGCGGGGCTGGCGGAAGGCGAAGTTCTCGACCGGCCAGGCGAACTCCTCGACGGACCAGCCCTGGGGAAGGTCCAGGGTGCGGAGTCCCTGGAGAAGTCCACGGATATAGCGGGCCACCCCGGCGCGGGTGGTGAAGGTGGCGTTGGTATCCACCGCGAGGCGCATGGGCGGGATCACCGGGCGGGGTGGGAGAGGGTCCGGTAGGCGCTGGCGTATTGGGCGACCATACGATCGACGGCGAACTCGGTCCGAATGCGGGCGGCGGCCGCGGTGCCGGCGCGGGTCAGGAGACCGGGGTGGTGGAGAAGTCGGGTCAGGAGGCGGGCGGCGGCGGGGAGATCGGTGCGGTCATAGAGCCAGCCGGAGTTGTCGTCCTGAACGATTTCGGGGACACCGCCGATGCGATGGGCGAAGGCGGGGCGGGCGGCTTCGCCGGCCTCGAGGAGGACGGTAGGGAAGGCATCGAACGCGGTGGAGGGCATGAGGAGGAGGTCGATGGACTGGAGGAACGGGTTGACGGGTTGAACCCAGCCGAGCCAGGAGACAGCGGGCCACCAGGGGCGGGAGCGGTAGGTGTTGCGGATTTGGGCGACGCAGGCTTCGCCGGCGGCGTCGAGGGTCCCGCCGGCGAGTTGGAGGGACCACGGGGGGGAATGCGGGGCGGCGAGGTCGAGGAGTTGGAAGAGGTCGGGGAGGCCCTTCGAGTCGTCGAGGATGCCGAGGTAGCCGAGTCGGATGACGGGACCGGGTGCGGGGGGGGAGGGGGTGGGGCGGGCGGGGATGCCATTGCGGACCACGAGCAGTCGTTCGGCGGGGTAGCCGACGGAGCGGCAGGCGGCGGCGACGGCGTCCGAGACGCACAGGACGCGGTGGAGACCGTGGCGGGCGCAGGCGCGCATGAGGTGCTGGCGGCGGGGATTGATGTGCTGGGCGCGGGGATGTTCGTGGAGGGATCCGATGGAGGGGAGGCGGAAGAGGCGGGAGGCGAGCGCGGTCAGTTCCCAATCGCGTGCGGTCCAGCCATGGAGGAGGTGGCAGCGGGAGGAGCGGATCAGGCGGCGGAGGGAGAGGAGCTGGCGGGCGAGGCCCACGGGGGAGAACTGCTGGTTGGAGGGCAGGGGATGGGTGGGGGTGAGGGCTGGGATCAGGGGGCTGAGTTTGGGATTGGGGGCGAGGGCGAGGGTGGGTTCGACGGCATCGGGGCAGGTGCCATTGAGGAAGAATGCGAGGACACGCTGAGCGCCGGCGCAGCCCAGGGTTTCGCCGTGGAGGATGAGGGGGCGGATCGGGGAAGGAACCGCCGGGGGAGCGGGGTCCATCTGGGGAGCGGGTCAGGCGGGCCCGGCCGGGCGGCGGAAGAGGTACAGGAAGCCTTCGGTATCGGGTCCTGCGGAGGGATCGGATTCGCGGAGGCAAAAGGTCAGGCCGAGGTCGGTGGCCGTCTGGATGACGGTGTCCGGGGGGGTGTAGTACACGTCGAAGACGGCGGCGCTGCCGTGTTTCCAGCGGCGGTAGGAGCGGTCGAGTCCGAAGGGGAGGAGATTGACGAGGGATTGGCGGAGGCGGGCGAGGCCGGCGGTGGGAGGGGGGCGGGACGGCAACTGAAAGAGGAGCCAACCCCCGGGAGTGCAGACGCGGGCGAATTCGGCGAGGTAGGCCCGGGCGAGGGGCCAGGGCATGTGCTGGAGGCAGATGTAGGAGAAGCAGAGATCGAAGTGACCGTCGGGGAGGGCGGCGAGGTCCGGGCGGACATTGACGAGGAACTGGATGCCTGGGTGGCCGGCGGCGAGGCGTTCGGCCTGACGGATCATGGGTTCCGAGATATCCACGCCGGTCACGGAATCGGCGTGGGGCCGCCAGGCCTGGGTGAGGCGGCCGACGCCGCAGCCGAAGTCGAGGACATGGCGGAAACGGTCGGGCGTGCCCGGATGTCGGGCGAGGATGGAGCGAAGGCGGTCGATGTCGGAGCGGCCGGTGGCGAGGAAGTCGGCGACGTTCCAGCCGCCGCCGCGTTTGGAGGGATGACTGACGACGGCCCAGAGGGGGTCCTCGGCGCCGAGGGTTTCCCAGGTCTGCCTCAGGTGATTGAGCTCGGACGGGGACGTCTCGGGCGTGGGCATGGGTTGGGGATGGGGAGGGGCTTCAGGCGGGGGAGAGGGCGGGAGATTCGGATTGTGCGAGGCCGCCCCGGGGTTGGGGCACGAAGGCGGGGGCACGGGCCGGGGAGCGGATTCCGCGATTGATGGCGAGGCTCATGCCGAGGAGGCCGGTGAAGCCCTGGAGGTCGAGGTCGAACTGCCCGTAGATGGTGAGATAGAACACCAGCTTGGTGAGGAACGAGGCGAGGAAGAAGCGGTTGATGCCGGCGAGGCGCGGGTCGCCATAGCGATGGTTTCGGACCAGGGCCCAGAAGGCGACGGAGATGAACCAGGTGAAGGCGATGAGGCCCCAGATGCCGAAGGGGATGATGACGGTCAGGAAGCCGTTGTGATAGTTGCCGCTGATGAGGGCGCCCTCGTACGATTTCTGGACGAGTCCGCGGATGAACGCCTGTTCGGTGAGGTAATAGTCGGTGCCACTGTAGGCGAACCCCTTGCCGACGAGCAGGTATCGCGGCACCTCCGGGAGGACCGTCTTCCACATTTCGAGACGCCAGTCCAGGGTGCCCTGGGCATCGCGAAGGGCGACGGGGTCCACATTGACGAAGGGGATGACGCTGAGCGAACGCTGCACGGCGAGGGGAAGCGCCCGGGCGTTCGGGAGCACGGCGAGCGTGGTGAGGAGGGCGGTCAGCAGGGTGAAGAACAGCACCTTGGTGCGGTGGAGACCTTCGAGGAAGAAGAGGAAGCCGATGATGAGAATGGTGAGGATGATGTAGGAGCGGTAGCCTCCCATGAGGGTTCCGAAGAGTGCCAGGACCGCGAGGCCCATTCGCCAGGGGCGGGTCACGTCGAGGAGGCCGCGGATCCCGTACCGGAGGAGCAGGTAATTGAAGACCGCCCAGGCGGCCCAGCAGACGCCGGTGAGCCGGGTGAACCCGCCGATCATCTGGTCGCCGACCGCCTGAAGGAAGGCGAGTTCGGTTGAGAACAGGAGGAACAGGAAGGTGAGGTCGAAGGCATAGGCCAGATCGCTGACGGCGGCGGTCACGCCGGAGAGGATGAAGAGGCCGGCCAGCAGGTGGGCCCGTTCGGGGGGGATGGGCGATGAGATCAGGGCGAGGTAGCCGAGGATGCCGAAAAAGACGCCGAAGTAGCGACGGGCGCCCCACATTTCCTCGCCGAAGGCACGTCCGCCGATGCCGCCGGTGGCCAGCGCGGTGGCCAGGACGACGATTCCAATGATGACGAGCGGGGCGATGGTGGGACCGGCGGGGAGGGTCAGGGGACGGCGCTGCATGACGCGGTGCAGGACGGCCATGCCCAGGGTGAGGGCGACCATGATCATGGCGAGGGTCGGGCGGCCCGGGAGGAAGAAGACCACGAGGGCGGAATTCCAGCAGATGATGAGCGACTCATGGTAGTAGCGCAGCATCAGCGGGAGCAGACCGACCCCGAGGAGCATGGCCAGGGTCAGCAGGCTTTTCGGCGAGGACGGGTCCGCAACGCTGACGCCGACGATCACCGCCAGGGGGATGGCCACCAAATAAATGGCCACCCATGCGGGGAGTCCCAGTTCACGAAACATCGTCGCAGGATAGTCCGGGTCCGGCGGGTCCGGGGCAACACCGTTTTCGGGTGCGGGCGGGTCGGCCGTGCGGTCCGGAATTGGGCATGGAGAGGGCCAGGGCGGCGCCCGAAAGGTGTGCCTGCGGGTTCGAGGACGAGGACGAGTACCGCCCTTCGGGCTGAGCACGAGGACTGATGGGGGGGAAAGGGAGTGGTGCAATGGATTGCGGACTCGCGGCGCTCGTCCCTCCGATGCGCTGCTTTCCCAGCCACAACCCGGGGAGGCACCGACGGGTCAGTGGGCGGGAGTCGCGAGTTCTTCCAGGGTGAGGAAGCGCGCGGGCGGGAGGCCGGGGTCGGGGAAGGGATCAAAGGCCTGGAAGGCTCCTGAGGCGGAGGACGCCACGATCGGGAGGGGGGTCCATGGCGTGGCCCAGTCCGGCCGGGTGAGGAGGCGGTACAGGGCACCCGGGGTGCCGGACCAGGAGACGCTGAGTCCGTCCTCTGCCGGGACCGGGGGATGGAGTTTCGGGAAGGGGAGGGTGGCGCGGCGGTCGCGGGTGCGCTCTTCCCAGACGTGTTCGCGGGGTTGGGCGACCGGTTGGAAGGCGATGGAATCCGGCCATTCGACGGGGCCGGCGGCGAGGGCGTGTCCGAGGGAGCCGAGGCGCCCTTCCCAGGTGCCGCGGGCGGCGGGTTCGTAACCGAGGAACACGGCTTGCGCCTCGGGGAAGGACACGGTGAGGGGTGTGGAAGGGGAGATGGCGATGCGGCCGAGGCGGTCCGGGGCGCGGGCTTCGAGGTGATAGATGCCGGCGAGGACATTGGACCAGACGAGGGCGTAGGGCGGGTGGGGGATGGTCCCGAGGGGCTGTCCGTTGGCGAGGAACGTGACAGGGGTGGGGGCGTCTCCATCGGGGACGACGCTGGCGCGAAGGGTCAGCAGGGCCGGGGCGGGGAGGGTGGTGCCACGATCCGGAGCCGCCAGATGGACGGTGGTGGCGGGGATGGGGGCGTCGTCGAGGAACACGCCGCTGAGAACGGTCGTTTCCGAGGGGCGGCCCTCGATACGGATTCGGACCGAGCCATGGACCTCGAAGACGAGGTAGGTTCCGTGGGAGAAGGCCTCGATGCGATGCCGGGCCAGGGGGGTATGGGTCACGGGATCGAGGAGAGCGACCTCCTGGGAGCGAAGGTTGTCGGTATCCCAGTCCAGGATATGGAATCCGAGGGCGTGATGGGCGGGATCGGTGTGGCAGCGCATGCATTCGCCCCAGCCCGGGTAACGCCAGGTCTGCTGGCGGGTGGCACCCTGGTCGGCGGTGAGGAAGGGCTCGTCCAGGCCGGCTGCCGGGACGAGGTGGGCGTCGATGCCGTCCGCATCCCATCGGTAGGTGACGCCATAGGCGCCGGAATCGGTTTTGACGAGGAGGCGGGTTTCCAGGCGGCGGGCGGGTTGGGGGTGGCCGACGACTCCTTCGAGTTCGAAGTGTTTGACCCAGACGGTGCCGGTGGGGAAGGCGAAGGATCCGTCGGGGCGGATGTCGAGGGGGGGCGAGTGGGCGGGGAGGGCGAACCAGCGTTGCTTGATGGCGCGATCGGACCAGAACGGGGCGTTGATGGCGAAGGGATGGAGGCCCGGGGAGGGGGTGAGGGTGGCGAGGTCGGAAAAGAGGCCGGTGTCGGCGAGGGTGGAAGGGAGGCGGTTTGAGGGCGACGGCGGGACGGGGACGAGTTTGCGAGGGCGCCCGCTGGGGTAGTGGACACCGAGGAGTTCGCCGTCGCGGGGGTCGTATCCGAATGATACCAGGCCGGGTTCCATGGCGAGCCATTCGGGTTCCGGCGGGGAGCGGACTGCGGGTGGGCGGGGGCGAAGGTGGGAGCCAGCAGGCAGGCGGAAAGGCAGGCGATGCGGACGGCCCCAAGCGGGAGACCGCTCAGAAGGCAGGGAAGACCGCGCGGGCGAGTCCGGGGGGCGGGGGGAGGAATCGGAGAAGCGCGCAGGAGCATGACTGACGTGCATTACCAGCCGGACCGTCCACGAGAGGGCAAGGCAAATGTCGGGGAGTTGGGAGAGCTGAAACCGATTGACGGATGGGTTCGGAACGTTAGTCTGGCCGGCCCTTTTCGACCGGGGTCCAGAGTAGCTCAATGGTAGAGCACGCGGCTGTTAACCGTGGGGTTGCAGGTTCGAGTCCTGCCTCTGGAGCCAATCCCAGGAGTGCCACCCGGGCGGGCACAGTTCCCACACGGATCCAATTCATGGAGAGCCATGGGGATCGTTCGCCAGTGCCTAGTCGCTGGTGCTGGCCGAGGGTTCCTCGAATCGGAGCTGGAAGAAGCGCGCGGGGTCCTCGGGGTCGATCTCGATTTCCCACGCGCCCGACGGGGTGGAGGCCACGGCGCCCGCGAACGGGGTCCAGATGTCGTGTGGAACCTCCGGGGCCGACACCAACCGCCAGAGGCCGTCCGGGTCTTCCCATCCCAATCGCAATTTCCCATCGGGGCCGGGGCTGGCGACGAGGGGAGCCGGGGTGGGAGGGGGAGGAGCGGTGGAGAAGGGCGGGATGCGGACCAGATCGAGCATGGTGAAGCGGAGAGGTCGCCGGACACCGGATCGAAGGTCAGGTTGCGTGGGAACAGGCGGGCTCCGAGCGAGGTGAGAAGGGTTTGGGCACCGGTCTGGACGTCCACGCGGACCAGGCGGCTTTCCTGCACGGGAACTTCGTCGATGACGTAAAGGAATCCGTTGGCGTAGGTGAGTTGCCGGGCTTCGGTCATGACGCCGTCGGGGACTTCCCGGGAGGTGACCAGGGAGACCACGCCGGTGATCAGGTCCTGGCGGAAGACGCGGTCGCGGCGACCCGTGTCGCTGGTCGTGAAGTAGAGGTCGGCCCGGTCGCCGGCCGCAATCTGAACGATCCCGAGGGGGACCGTGCGACTGCCAAGGATGGGCCGGGTCGTGCCCGTGTCCGGGTCGATGTGGAAGACCGTCTGCGCAAGGGCCGAGGGGTGGGATTGGGACTGGAGCGAGGTGTCCTTGGCGGTGAGGAGAAGTCCGCCGAGGGGGTCGGCATCGAGATCGGAAACGGAGTCGAGCCGGATCGAGGGATCGAGTGGGATGACGGTTCGTTCGAAGGTGGTGCCGTGGATCCGATGCAGAACGAAGTCGGAATTGCCGAGTTGGGAAAAGGTGTAGAAGTGGCCGTCCCTGGCGGCGGCGAGGCGGTGGCTGACGCCGCGGATACCGAGGCCGGGCAGGGTGGCGAGCAGGGTGAGGGCGGCGGTGTCGGGTCGATCGAGAAGAGTTGTGTGGCGGCGACGTCGTCCTGCCGTCCATCGGGGGCCATGCCGAGCAGGCGTCCGTCGGGGGTGATGGCGACAGCCCCGATGATCGTCGAGCCCGCGGGGCTCTCGATGCGATCGCCGGCCGGGGTCAGCAAGGTGACGCCCCCGAAGCCATGCAGGGCCAGCAGGGAACCCAGGGGGGTGACGACCAGGTCCAGGGTTGAGATTGAACCGAAGGCGGCGATGGGGATTTCGCGTTGCTCGCCGGTGACGGTGTCGATGGCGAGGACCCCGTCGAGGCGGCTGACGGAACCTCCGAGGACGATGAAGAGTTCGGGGCCGGCACCTTTGGCGACGAGATTGCGGCCGAGGGCGAAGTTGTTGGGAATGGGGGTCGCGGCCAGCAGGGAGTGGCGGCCGGTGGACCGATCGTATCGCCACACCTTGCGGACAATCCCGTTGCTGCTGGCGCCGGTGGACAGCACGTAGAGGACATCGCCGTCGGCGGCCAGGCCCATGGGATTGATGGGAGCCAGGGCGTCCATGCGACCCGAAGCCGGGTCGAGGCGGGTCGTGGCGGTCACGATGTCGCCGGGGCGGACATCGAGGGCCGGGGACGGGATGGGGACGAGCGAGGCGAGGAGCAGGGCGGCAAGCGCGCCGGCGCGGGGGAGGGAGAGGAAGGGGTGGGGCTGGGAGGTGGGGGTGGAAAGGAGCCTCATGAAAATGGAAGGGGGTCCGGGTGGGAGATTGACGGGATCGGTTCTCGGGGGTGACGACCAAGGGTGTCAATGGTGGAGATGCTCCGGGGTTCCCGTCGTACTCGTAATCGTACTCGTAATCGTAATCGTAATCGTACTCGCCCAGCCCAGTTCGCACGCGGAATGGGAGCGGTGCATCCCGAAGTTGTGAACGAGAAGGCAGCGAATCGGAGGGACGAGCTCAGCGAGTCCTCAACCCAACGCTCCACACCCTTGCGGCCTCGTGGAACTCGGCCCTCCGAAAGGTGCGCCTGCGGAATCGAGGACGGGGACGAGTCCCGCCCATTGGGCTGGGTACGAGTAGGGAGGAGGGAGAAAGGAGGTGGAGCGATGGATTGCGGACTCGCGGAGCTCGTCCCTCCGATTCACTGGGTCTTCACAGCGGCTTGGGGATGGACCGCTGGAGTGGCGGCGGGTTTATACGGCGTGACAGGGGGCGGCGAGATTGGGTAGCAAGCCGGGACCTTGAGGTGCGAGAACGACAGGGAGGGGACTCGTCGGGATTGGAACCGGCTCCGAGGGAGGAGCGGGCTGTTGGCGTTGGGGGTGGCGATGCTGGGGCTGGCGGCCTGGTGGTGGATGACGGGGAGGGGGGACGACGGATCGCTGCGGCGGGTGCGCGAGGCGGAACGGTTCCGGGTGGGGTATGCGGTCGAGGCGCCGTTCGCCTTTGTGGATGCGACGGGGCGGGTGACGGGGGAGGCGCCGGAAGTGGCGCGCCGGGTGGCGGCGCAGGTGGGGTTGGAGCGGCTGGAATGGCGGCAGTACGAGTTTGGCGAATTGATCGGCGCCCTGGAGGACCACGAGATCGACATGGTGGCGGCGGGGATGTTCGTGTCGGCGGAGCGGGCGGTGCGGGTGCGGTTTTCGCGGCCGACCTGCCGGGTGGCGCAGGGGTTGCTGGTGCTGGCGGGCAATCCGCGGGGTCTGCACTCGTACGGGGACATTGCCGGGAGGGGGGCCCGGGTGGCGATCGTGGCGGGGTCGGTGGAGGAGTCGCTGCTGGAGGCGACGGGGGTGCCGGCCGAGCGGCGGGTGCGGGTACCGGATGCGGCGGCGGGACGGGCGGCGGTGGTTTCCGGTTTTACGGACGGGCTGGCGCTTTCGGCGCCGACGATCCGGTGGATGCTGGCCAATGGCCGGGCGGAAGGGTTGGAGATGGCGGAGCCGTTCGAGCCGATGCGACAGGATGGCGAGGAGGTGGCGGGGTATCCGGCGTTTGTGTTTCGTCGGGGGGACCGGACGCTGGGCGAGGCTTGGGACCGGGTGCTGGAGACCTTTCTGGGCAGCATGGAGCATCGGGAGCTGGTGCGACCCTTTGGGATCGGGGAGGACGAGCTGGTGCATCTGACCGTGAAGGACGTGTTGTGAACGGATGAAGGCGACGGACACCATGCCGCGGGGTCTGCGGGAGACGGAACTGGGGATGCGTCCGTGGACACGATGGGTGGTGGTGGCGTCCCTGGCGATGTGCGGGGCGATTGCCTGGGTGCACGTTCAGCAGCGGGCGACGATCGGGCGGGCGGCGGGGTTGGTGGATGGGTTTCGGCAGGCGCGGCTGGACCTGGCGCAGGGTTATCTGCACGCGAATCTCGGCGGGCGTCCGGGGGCGCCGTTTGACCGGCAGCAGGGGATGGCGCTGCTGGACCAGGGGGTGGTGGGGTTGGTGCGGTTGTTGGGGCAGGGGCTGGTGCGGGAAGGGGCGACGCCCCAGGAAGTGGAGGTGCTGGACCGGCTGGCGGCGGTGGCGGCGACCTTCCGGCGGACGATCGACGAGACGATGGAGCGCGGGGAACGGCCGGCGTTGGAGAGCGAGCTTCGGATCGGGTTCTACGAACTGGACCGGCTGGCACGGGAGGTGGACCGGATACAGCAGGCGCAGTTGCGCCGGTTGTCGGCGCGGATGGACCGGCAATTCTGGTGGGCGATCGGGGGGGCTGTGTTGTTGCTGGGCGGGATCTGTCTTGGGGCGTACGGGACGGAGCGGGCGCATGCGCGGTCGGTGATGGCGTTGCGGGCGAGCGAGGACCGGTTGCAGACGGTGGTCGAGCATCTGGGCGAGGGCGTGATGGTGGCGGACCCGAAGGGTCGGATGCTCGTCTGGAACCGGGCGGCGGCGGAGCGGTTTGGGTTCGAACCGGAGGACCGGGAGGAAGGCGGTGTGGGGCGCCTTGGGAAACGGGTGCGGATGAGCACGGCAGGCGGGCGGCGCATCGATCCCGGCGGGACGCCCATGGAGCGGGTGCTCCGGGGTGAAGCGGTGAGCGGGGAGGAGTTGGGTGTGTCCCGGGGGGACGGTGGCGGGGACCGGATGCTTCGTTTCGACGGGGCGCGGGTGCGGGATTCGCTGGGTCGGGATCTGGCGTTCCTCTCGTTTTCGGACATCACGGCGAGGAAGGAGGCGGAATCGAGGGCCCGTGCGCAGCACGAGGCCACCCGGGTGCTGGCGGAGGCGACGTCGCTGGCGGAGGCGGCGCGGCGGATTCTTGAGTTGCTGGGCCGGAGTCTGGGCTGGGAGGTGGGGGATTTCTGGAAGGTGGACCGGACGAAGGGACGTCTGCGATGCATTGAGGTGTGGATGGCACGGGAGGAGGAGGCGGCGGAGGCGGAAGGATTCTCAGCGCGGAGTCGTGAGCTGGTGTTTGCGCGGGGCGAAGGGTTGCCCGGGCGGGTGTGGGCACGGGGCGAACCGGTGTGGATCGCGGACATCACGGTGGAGGAAGGCTTTCTTCGGAGGGCGGTGGCAGCCCGGATTGGATTGCACGGCGCCATTGCGTTCCCGGTGGAGCGACGGGGGGAGGTGCTGGGCGTCATGGAGTTGTTCAGCCGCGAGGCGCGGGAACCGGATGGGGAGCTGATGGCGACCTTTGCGACGGTGGGGACGCAGATCGGGCATTTCATGGAACGGACGGAACTGGAGGAGCAGTTCCGGCAGACCCAGAAGCTGGAGGCGATCGGGACCCTGGCCGGGGGCATCGCGCATGATTTCAACAACATCCTGTCCGTGATCATGGGCTATGCGGGTTTGGCCAAGCACGAGACCGCGGGGCAGCCGGCGACGCAGGAGCATCTGGAGGCCGTGCTGGCGGCGGGGCAACGGGCGACCGAACTGGTGCGGCAGATTCTGTCGTTCAGCCGGCCGCAGGATCACGAGCGGCGGATCGTCCAGTTGCGTCATGTGATGGTCGAGGCGCGGAAGCTGTTGCGGGCCACGGTGCCGACCACGGTGGTGTTCGAGTCGGAACTGGCGGCGGACACGCCGCCGGTGCTGGCGGATCCGACCCAGGTGCACCAGGTGGTGATGAACCTGGTGACGAACGCGGTGCATGCGATGGGGGATTCGGGCGGGAAGCTGGGCATGCGCCTTGTGGGGGTGCGGCTGGACTCGGAGTTCACCGCGGCCCATCTCGGGCTTGCGCCCGGGTGGTATGCACGATTGAGCGTCACCGACACCGGGCACGGCATGGATGCGGCGACGCTCGAGCGGGTCTTCGATCCCTTCTTCACCACCAAGGAGCCCGGGGTTGGCACGGGGCTCGGTCTGGCGGTTGTGCGCGGGATCGTTCGCAACCATGGCGGCGGGATCACCGTGTACAGCCAGCCCGGGGAGGGGACGCGGTTCGACCTGTATTTTCCCGCGGCCGACACGGATGCGCGGGAGGTGTCGGCCGAGCCCGGGCCGGTGCCGCGCGGGAACGGGGAACGGGTGCTGGTGGTGGATGACGAGGAGGCCCTGGCAACGGTGTGCCGGCGGATGCTGGAGAGCCTGGGCTACCTCGCGGAAGCCGTGATGGACCCGTCGGCCGCGCTGTCCCGGGTGGCTGCGGAGCCGGGACGTTTTGCGCTGGTGATCACCGATCTGACGATGCCGGGCATGACGGGAACGGAACTGGCGGCGCGGATGCTGAGGTTGAGGGAAGACCTGCCGATCCTCTTGACGACGGGATACAGCGCGACCTTGAACGCGGAGCGCGCGCGGGCCCTGGGGCTGCGCGACCTTCTGATGAAGCCCGTCACGCTGCGGACCCTGGGCGAGGCGGTGGCGCGGGCGCTGGCGGCGGCGCGGGTTGAGGCCGGCCAGCCGGGTGACAACGGGAGTCCCGATCAGGCGGGCGGCCCGCCGGGTTCGGTGGATACCGGCAGTCCGGGGCAAGTGTGAAGACCATGAAACCGGTAACGGGGTCCGATGATGACAGGGACCGCTTCGATGGCGGGATGCAGGCGTTGGGGACTGCCGGCCGGGCACGGAGGCTGGTGGCGGGATGGTTGGTGGGTTTGGCCGCGGTGGCAGGTGGGGCGGCCGAGGGCTTCCGGGCCGGGAGCGCGTCGGTGGACATTTCGCCGGTGGCGTTGCCGGTGATCGTCAACGGGATGTTCACGGAGCGGACGGCCTCGGAGGTGGCGGATCCCCTGCGGGCACGGGCGCTGGTCCTCGACGACGGGAGGGAGCGGCTGGCGATCGTGGTGGTGGACACCTGCATGGTGCCGCGCGCGTTGGTGGATGCGGCGAAGGCGGAGGCGCATCGGGCGACGGGGATCGCCGTGGAGCGGATGTTGATTTCGGCGACGCACACCCATTCGGCGCCGGCGGCGATGGGATGTCTGGGCAGCCGGGTGGATCCGCGGTATGCGGCGTTTCTTCCGGGGCGGCTGGCGGAGGCGGTGCGTGCGGCGGCGCGGCGGCTGGAGCCGGCCGAGGTGGCCTGGGGGGTGGTGGATGCGTGGGAACACACCTTCAACCGGCGGTGGATCCGGCGTCCGGACCGGATGCTGGACGATCCGTTCGGGCAGCGGACGGTGCGGGCGCACATGCATCCGGGGCACGAAAGTCCCGATGCGGTGGGGCCGTCGGGTCCGGTGGATCCGGGCCTGTCGGTGGTGGCGGTGCGGAAGGTCGGGGGCGAACCGCTGGCGGTGCTGGGGAACTTCTCCCAGCACTATTACGGGTCGCCGTTGCTGTCCTCGGATTACTTCGGGCGTTTCGAGGACCATTTGCGGGGCATGCTGCACCCGGACGGCGGCGGGGAGGCGTTTGTGGGGATGATGTCGCAGGGGACGAGCGGGGACCTGATGTGGATGGATTACGGCGCGCCGGCGCGGGACATCGGGTACGACGCCTATGGGCGGGAGATGGCTGGGAAGGTGGCGTCGTTGTACCGCGGATTGCGGTTCACGCGGGATCTCACGCTGGGCATGGCCGAGCGCCGGATCGGGCTGGGTTACCGGGTGTCGGACGCGAGGCGATTGGAATGGGCGCGGCGGATGGCGGACGGGCTGGGAGAGAGGTTGCCGGGGACCCTGCCGGAGATCTACGCGCTGGAGGCGCTGCACTTGCAGGAGCGGCAGCGGACCGAACTGGTGTTGCAGGCGGTGCGGATCGGGGAGGTGGGAATGACGGCGATGCCCAACGAGGTGTACGCGTTGACGGGGTTGAAGTTGAAGGCGCGCAGTCCGTTGCCGGCGACCTTCAACATCAGCCTGGCCAATGGGGCGGAGGGCTACATTCCGCCTCCCGAACAGCACCGGCTGGGCGGGTACACCACGTGGCCGGCGCGGACCGCGGGGTTGGAGGTGGAGGCCGAACCGCGGATTGTGGAGACGCTGCTGACCTTGCTGGAGGAGGTGTCCGGGCGGCCGCGTCGGGCGGAGGCTGCGTTGGAAGGTCCCTATTGGAGGGCCGTGCTGGCGTCGCGCCCGGTGGCGGCGTGGCGCCTGAACGAGATGGACGGTTCGGTCGCGAGGGACGGATCGGGGAACGGATGTCACGGCGCGTATGAAGGGGGCGTGGCGTTGTATCTGCCTGGAGTGGGGAGTGGCGAAGGCGTCTCGCCCCGGGCCGCCCTCGAGCCCTCCGCGTTCTCGGGTCCGGATGGCATCAACCGGGCGCCGCACTTCGCGGGCGGGCGGGTGCGTGCGCGGGTTCCGGTTGGGGAGGGTGACGGGACCGTGGTCTTCTGGTTTTGGAACGGATTGCCGGCGGAGGCGCGGGGGTTGACCGGGCATCTGCTGGCGTGGGAACGGGCAGGGCGGGTGGAGGGTTTGGGAATCGGAGGAACCGATGCGGGGGCCGGTGCGGGTCGATTGTTCTTCGAGGGTGGGGCGGGGGAGGCACGGACGATGGCGGGCCGGACTGAGCTGGGGCAACGGCGCTGGCATCGGGTGGCCATGGTGCGACGCGGAGAGACGGTGCGGGTGTACCTCGACGACCGCCGGGAACCGGAGATCGAGGGACGTGTCGTGGGGGTTGGCGGCGGAGGTGAGGCGACCTTGCTTCTGGGTGGGCCCGGGGAAGGTGACACGGGTCTGGAAGGGAAGATCGACGAGGTGGCGGTGTACGACCGGGCGCTGTCGTGGGACGTCCTGGCGGAACAGTTCCGGGCCTCCGGGATGCCGGCGACGACCGTGGCGGGGATTCCGACCGCCTACCCGCCGTTGTCGCCGGAAGCTTCGTTGGCGCGGATCCGGGTGTCCCCGGGATACCGCGTCGAGTTGGTGGCCGCGGAACCGATGGTGGTGGATCCGGTGGCGTTCGATTGGGATGCGGAGGGACGTTTGTGGGTGGTCGAGATGTCGGACTATCCGCTGGGCATGGATGGCAACGGGGCGCCGGGCGGGCGGATCCGGGTGTTGGAGGACACCGACGGTGACGGGCGGTACGACCGGTCTGAGGTGTTTGCGGAGGGGCTGAATTTTCCGACCGGCGTCATGGCGTGGCGGGATGGAATCCTCGTCACGGCGGCGCCGGAGGTGCTGTTCCTGCGGGACACGAATGGGGACGGGCGGGCGGACGAACGGGAGGTGTTGCTGACGGGGTTTCTCGAAGGGAACCAGCAGTTGCGGGTGAACGGTCTGCGCTGGGGTCTGGACGGGTGGGTGTATGCGGCGGCGGGCGGTCACCATCGCGGGCACGGGGCAGGGACGGTGATCCGGTCGCTGCGGGCGGGACGGGAGGTGGCGGTGGGCAGCCGGGATCTGCGGTTTCGTCCGGACACCGGGGAACTCGAGCCCCAGTCGGGACCGACGCAGTTCGGGCGGAACCGGGACGATTGGGGGCGATGGTTCGGGACGCAGAACAGTTGGCCGCTGTGGCAGGAGATCCTGCCGGACCATTACCTTCAGAGGAACCCGCATGTGGCGGCGCCGGACCCGATGCACCAGATCCTGAGTCCGGCGAACCCGCGGGTGTACCCGGTCCGGCCCCCGGAGAAGCGGTACCACAGTTTCGAGCAGGCGGGGCACTTCACCTCGGCGTGTTCCGGGATGATCTATCGGGACCGGTTGCTGTTCGCGGGCGATGCGCGCCCGCAGGCGTTCGTCTGTGAACCGGTGCACAACCTGGTGCAGCGGGTGGCGCTGGAGGACGACGGGGTGAGTTTCAGGGCGGTTCGGGTGCCGGGCGAGGAGGAGCGCGAGTTCCTGGCGTCGGACGATCCCTGGTGGCGTCCGGTGATGGTGCGGACGGGGCCGGACGGGGCGTTGTGGGTGGCGGACATGTACCGGTACATGATCGAGCATCCGCACTGGTTGCCGGAGGAGGGGCGGGAGGAGTTGCTGCCGCACTACCGGGAAGGGGACACGCGGGGACGCCTGTACCGGGTCGTGCCGGAGGGCGTTGCCGCGCGGCGCCCGTTGCGACTGGCGGACCGGCCGGTCGGGGAACTCGTCGCGGCCCTCGAGTCGGACAACGGATGGCAGCGGGACATGGCGCACCGGATGCTGCTGTGGCGGGCGGACCCGGGGGCGGTGGGTCCGCTGAGAAACCTCGAGGAACGCAGCCCGAACCGGCTGGCGCGGTTGCATGCGTTGTGGGTGTTGCAGGGACTGGGAGGGTTGGAGCCGTGGCGGGTGGGAAGGGCCATGCACGATCCGCATCCGGGCCTGCGGGCGCAGGCACTGCGGTTGGCGGAGACGCTCGAATCGCCGGAGCTGGTGGAGGCGGCGTCGCGACGGGTGGGCGATCCGGATCCGAAGGTGCGTCTCCAACTGGCGTTCAGCCTGGGGGCCTGGGATTCACCGCGGGCCGGTGAAGCGCTTGGGCAACTGGCGGTCGCGAATCTCGACCAGCCGTTCCTGGTGGCCGCGGTGTTGAGTTCGGTCCTGCCGCATGCGCGGGCGGTGGCGGACGCGGTCGCACGGGCCGGGGCCGGGGCCTGGGAACCGCTGGCTGCGCCGATGATCCGGATGGCGCTGGGGACCGGGCAACGGGATGTGCTGGCCCGGTTGGTGGAGCCGATGCTGGCGTTGGAGGGGGAACGATTCGAGCCCTGGCAGATGGATGCACTGGCGCGGTTCCTGGACCTGTTGAGCCGGGAGAAGATCGACTGGCGCCGGTTGGGCGGGTCGGACCCGGGCGATCCGTTGGCCGGTTGGGAACGACGGGCCGAGACCCTGATCGAGGCCGCGAAGGCCGGGGTGGAAGACCCTGCCGCCGGAACGGAGTTCCGCCTCGCCGCGGCTTCGCTGCGGATGCACGACCCTTCCGGTCGGGAACCGGCGATGGCCTCCCTGGCCGCGATGTTGACACCCGCCGTTCCGATCGAAGTGCAGCGTGCCGCCCTCGGGCGACTGACCGCCAGCGGGGATGCCGCCGTGCCGAAACTCACGCTGGCGTCATGGTCCGGTCACGGGCCGGAGATCCGGGGAGCGATCCTCGATGCGTTGTCTTCGAGGGCGTCGTGGGCGGCACAGGTGCTTCAGGAGGTGTCGGACGGGACGCTGGCGGCGCATGCCTTCGATGCGAACAGGAGGACGCGCCTGTTGCAGCACGGGGACCGGGCCGTCCGCGAGCGGGCGCAGGCGGTGTTTTCCAGGGAAACGCACACCGACCGCCGGGAGGTCATCGAACGGTTTCGTCCTGCGCTCACCCTGAAGGGCGACGCGGGCCGGGGCCGGGACACCTTCCGGCGCCTGTGCGTTTCCTGTCATCGGTTGGGGGACGAGGGTCAGGACGTGGGCCCCGACCTGGGATCGGTTCGCGGGCATTCCCTGGAGAAGCTCCTGGTGAACATCCTGGACCCGAACGCCGATGTGCAGCCGGGCTATCAGGCGTACTCCTGCACGCTCCGGGACGGGGAGGAATTGTATGGGGTCATCGCCGCCGAAACGGCCAACAGCGTCGTGCTGCGGCTGTCGGACGGGAGTCTGCGGACGGTGCTGCGACGGGACCTCGCGGAACTGCACGACGCAGGAATCTCGCTGATGCCGGAGGGATTGGAGGCGGATCTTGGCGTTCAGGAGATGGCGGATCTGCTGGCGTGGCTGAGCGGCGGGGATGGGGGGCGGTAAAAGGGGGGAGTGGCGAGTGGTGAGTGGTGAGTGGTGAGTTGCGAGTTGCGAGTGGTGAGTGGGGAATGGGGGGGAGGCTGGCGCTCTTCCCGGCGAGGGCCTGCTGCTCTTGGAATGCAGTGCTCCAGTTCTTGTAGGTGCGGATGTGAGGAAGACGCGGGCCTGAACCTTTTCGGCATCGAAGCGTCTTGGCAGCCTGTACGGAGAGTGGTATGGACTGAACATTCCGGCGATGCACCGTCTAATCATCTCAATGTTGGTTGTGCTGGGACATCCCTCCGCAGGTGCCCAGACGCCGTTCCCCGGAGTTGCTTCAACGCCGCTTGCAAGGTTCGAGTTTGGGGATTGGTCCGATGCTTCTGACGTCGTCGTCCGAACGGAGGCGGGATCGACGCTTCTCCCGATGCGCCGGTGTGCCGTGCGCGTCACAAGCAATCGTGGCGGCATGGACGAAGTACAGATTCAGTCGGTATGGGATTCCGAAACGAGGGAGCTGTGGCTGGGAGAAGAGTCGGACACGCTCGTCTCTATGTCGGGTCGTCTCTATGGTCTGACCTTGAGCGGCGGGGACCTGGTGGTGAACAGGTCGCAATCCGCGGCCTCCATTCCGGGTGGAGAGCGGGCGGTCGTGGAGACGTTCTTAAGGAGGTTTCTCAAGGATCCCGATCCCGCATCCTGGTTGGATCCTGCCATCGGCTCAATGCGGTATCGACTTGATCGGGTGCTGGGTGGCAACGTCATGACTCCTGCTCCGCACAGGTCGAGCGAGGACATCAGGATGACCGTCGCCAGGGTCTTGAACAATGGAGTTGTCCTGAAGGTGGCAACGGCATGGGGCAGGAGTTGCGAGATCCTGTTGTCTTCGGATCAGCGAATCGTCGCTGCTTCCGTGGATGGCACCGGGATTCCGGTTCTCTTCGACGGAGTCGTTCCGGATGTACACACGGGTCAATGGGGTGGAGGCGGGATCGCACCCATCGATTCGGCGCCCGATCCGATGGCCGTACTCCCGTTTTCCCGTTCCTTCCCCATGAAAGATGCCTTGGGTGAAGAGATCGGCTCCCAGGTCCTGCGTGTTGCCGTATCGGTTCCGGGCGGTTCTCTGTGGCGAGGGCCCGTGAACTGCCAGTTGGTCAGTCTGAATGGCAGGCTATTCGGTTTCAGAATGGGTGCGGACGAGAATCTTGAGGTGGTTGAGAGCACCCATGTGACGATTCCCATGAACGAGAACAGCGTCACTGTTTTTCGGCAGCACATTCGTCAGTTTGAGAGTGAGTTTGTAAACAATGGGCTTCGGATTCCACCGGATCGATCCTGGAAGGTCTTGGACCTGCTCGGTGAAAAGGCCCGGGGCATTTTCAATGCCGACTCCAGATTCAGGTGCCGGAAGGTCGCCGTCCGGGAAGGAGCCATTCGTATCACGCTAAGTGCAAGTGATGTAAGAGGGCGTTTTCCGGAGATCAACCTGGGTCCGGAGTTGCAGGTGCTTTCGGTCAACGTCTTGAGAGGTTATCAGGAGCTCGAGGAGCGCGAACTTTAACAGGCCGATTGAAAGGCAAAGTCAGGACGGCACTTGGGAGCAAGGAGTGGGGCGGTACGTGCGGTTTGGTGTGGTGGGAGGGAGCGGGCTGGTGGAGGGGGGAATGGTGCCGAGGAAGCGCGGGTTGGAGGTGTTTTGCGGGCGAGGTTGCCTTACCGTATTCGGTTCGGGTGCTGTAATCAGTGTCCTGTCGCAGTCAACGCAGGGGGGGCCTCTCACGGAGACACCAAGACACGGAGCGGAACCGGGCATCGGACAGGTTTGGATCGGGGTGGAACTTGTAGCCGATCCGCACTGTGGGGAATGGGAGGGGGGGGAGGCTGGCGCTCTTTGCGGCGAGGGCCTGCGGCTTTGGGAATGCAGCGATTCCATCCCTCTCGGCGCGGATGTGTGAGGACGACGGGGGTCTCAACCTCATCGGCGTCGAGGAATTTGACCGCCGCGGTTCGGAGCGCGGAGAGCCGTGTCCGCGGGTTTCGTGACCCTGGCGGGGCGGTGCGGACAGGGCTGTCCGCGCTCCGGAGGAGAGAGGGGTGCACGCCCGGATCACCCTTCGTTCTCGTACTGAGCCCGTAGGGCGGTACTCGTACCCGAAGGGGAGCAACCCATCTTGATCGCGAACCGGGAACTCCGATCCGGGCTGATCGATGAAGTCCCGAAGAAGGTCAGGAGCAGCTCTGCCACCCTCCCATCCCGCGGCCTCCGAACGGATTGCGAAAAGTGCAAAAAAAGTCCGAGGAACCGGTTGACACGGATTCCGCGCTTCGACTACAAACTCCGTCAATCGCCGAGGTTTTGATGACAGCGCAACTCCAGTGCTTGGTTTGGCATCGCTCGCTTCGGGGAAGGGCGTTCGGCAAAGGAATTGTGGCCCCTCGGCCGCCTGTCGTAGTATCCCCCCGTCCCGGAAGCGTCGAATCCTTGGGCGTCGGCGCGCTTTGCACCGTGAAAACGGCGCCCACACTCGCCCGCCGACGCAACGCGATTGTCACGCAACTTCGCTTGACCGCCGATTCGCGGTATGTAACACGCCTATATCCCCTATATCCCCTATATCCCCTATATCCCCTATATCCCTATGGACTCGACTACTAAAGCGAGAGAGGGCTGCAGAGAAGAAATGGCCCTGCGCTGTGTCTGGGGGGGGGGGGGGCACTGGTTTGGGGCTTGCGACTCGCCGGAGCGGCCGTCCTCTTAGTGGCTGCCTTAAAGGTATATTCTCTTTCCAGGCCGGAATTGCGAGAACTTGGTTCCCCTTTGGATCCGGTTCTCCCCTTCGTCTCACGACGGCTGCTGGCCTGGCTCTCGGCCAGTGTGGAAATCCTTCTCGGAACCGCCCTCATTGTTCTCAACCGGGCTTCCATTTCGGCAGCACTAACGAGGCGCTGCCTCAGACCGACGAGGCATGTGGATTATTCTGACGTTAGGGGGCCTCGTCGGCCTGAGGTACCGCATCTTAGGGGTGAAGGAGACTCATGGCTACTTCAGACCTAACCAGGTTGGAGTACAAGGTCCGGGAGCCGGCTTCCGGCCGGCTTGATGGAGTTTCAGTGAGCATCGCGTGCATGCTCACTGCGGTAATCTATAGCCCTGTCCTCAGGCTCCCATTCATCAATCTGGATGATCCGGAATACATTCTTTACAATCGCTTTGTCAGCCAAGGCCTTACATGGGCCTCGATTCAATATGCAATCACACCCAACCTTGGCCTATGGCAGCCAGTCCCGTTGATTAGCCACATGGTTGATTACGATGTCTTCGGACTCAATGCACCCGCGTTTCACTTCACCAATCTACTGATCCACCTAATCAACACCTGCTTGGTCTTCGAACTGCTCCGCCGCAGGCACATATCCCCAATGCCTGCAGGACTATGCGCTACGCTTTGGGCCTGCCATCCACTGCAGGTCGAGAGCGTAGCTTGGGTATCGGAGCGCAAAGGACTGCTTGCTGCGATGTTCTGCCTCATGCTGCTGGTCACCATGCATGGTCCCGGGAGGAAACCGACTACCATCGTTCGCCAGGCAGCGTGGTACAGTCTGTCCCTCGCATCGAAACCTGCTTTCCTTCTCGCTCCTTTGGCCGTTGCTGGCCACCGCGGTTGGCGCAACATAGGCAGGAAATGGCGGTATGCCATCTGCTTTATCGTTCCGGCGACCTTGACGGTTGGGATGTCCCTCTTCGCCGAGTTCCGAATCGGTGCCTTAGATGGAAACCTGGAGCATTTTCAGCCAAGGCGACTTCTAGACCCGGTGATGAACCTGGGTTGGTACCTCCAAAAGGCCGCTATTCCATTCGGGATACCCGTCTATAGACCGTACCGCGATGCCCTCGGGAATCGGGACATTTTCCTCGCCGGGGTAGGCTCCCTTGCAATCCTTGCAACTGTCCTAACTTGGAAGCAACTACCAGGGAATTCCAGATTTGGCCTCCTCTCCTTCTTCCTGCTGATTCTACCATCCTTGGGCTTCCTCCGGATCGGAGCCCACTCAACAGCCGCCAAGTACGCCTATTTGCCGCTGGTTGGGCTTGTAGTCTTCACGTATGCGTTGCTAGCCTACCGAACCAATCGCAGGGCCTGGACTTCGGCGGCTGCCGTTGCAGTACTAATCGCGTATTCCGTTCAGACTCGCCGTCAGCTCGGCTATTGGGAAACGCCGGAAGGACTCTGGCGGCACACCCTGTCCTGCGAGCGGCCTGGCAATTATGTCGCCGAGAACAATCTGGGATCGCTTCTTCTTGGGGCCGGACACTATGACGAGGCCCTAGAGTACTTCGATCGCGCGCTGCGCTGGAGGAATAATGATCCAGTCCTCCATTACAACAAGGGACTTGCGCTCTTCCGACTGGACAGTCTGAGTGCCGCAAGGGATTCATTCGCGCGTGTGCTAGACTACAGGCCATCGGAACCCCGCGCCCTGCGCCAAATCGCTCTTGTCCAGGCTAAGCTGGGGGACATGCGGCAAGCAATCAGTTTTGCCAAGAAGGCTGTTGTGGCTGACCCTTGGTCGCGTGAAGGGTATGACACTCTGGAGAGGTTATATCTGGAGAGCGATCAGCCGGGTAAGGCTCGAAGTATTCTTGGCATCAGAACCATAAACATAGGGACTGAATGAGACTCGCATCAAAATCGGGACTGCTAGTTCTCCAGACTGTTGTCCTGACTGCAACCGGGGCGATACCTCCCTTTCGGGGAGAAGGGAGGGTTGTCCAGCATTTTAGTTACCTTGGGCGCCCCGGTGTTCTGGAGACAGATTTCGGCTTTGCGGTTTCGAACCAATACTGGAAGATCTGGTTGGCCAATGTCGCAATACCTGACAGTGGCAGCCAGCTACGCAAGATTTATGCCGCTGATGGTGCTCAGGTCGTGGGCGTTACTCTTTTCCAGCCCACGGAGACGATCAACGACGGTGTGGGGCAGTTGTTGGAGGGCGGGCTTCCCGGACCGGGGTTCGATCCGATGGTTGGGGCGATATGGTTGGCATGTTGCTCCTGGAGCCAGTTCTCGGGAGTTCGTGCGCCGGACGAGATTGAACCGGTATGGGTATCAGCGGTAGAGCCGCGCCTTGCGGGTTATAAGATGCGTTCGGAATGGGAAGTGCGGGTTGGAGAGCCCCACCTGCCCGATTGGGTGAACTACCTCGATGGGACGGCGACCGGGAAGACGGAGCGGCCGGCGGCCTCCTTTCGTTCGAGCGGTAGGTTGGAATCGGACACTGGCTTGGATATTCCAAGTGAGTTTGCGTTGAAGATCTATCGTGCGTCGACAGATGGGACTGCGCTGGAACCGCGTTTGCAGGTTAGTGGCCAGGTCATAAGTGTGACCAAGGACTTGGCTGGGGTCGATCTTGGGTTGCTTCCTGCAGAGTCCAAGGGCGTAATAGTTCAGGACTTTCGAGGAAAGAGGGCCGGGGGAAGGCCGGTGGAGTACCTGGTGACAAATGGTGTCGTACCACCGAGGGATGATCCCTTCGTTACGTTCGAAGCGGAGAAACAGAAGTTGTATGTCCATAGGGACGGACCTCCGGTAAGGGAACCCGGGTGGGGTCGAGTGTTGGTGTTTGCAGCCATGCTGGGTCTTATGACAATTTTTCTCACCTGGTTCTGGCGAAGTGCCCGAGGGTGAGGCAGTGTGTAGCAAACAACATTAAACAATTGAGCGCCATGAAACACAGAAATCGAGTGCGAAGTTGGATCACGAGCCTTCCGTTCGCTATCGCCTTGTCGAGCTATGCATGCTACTATATGGTAGAATTCCGTGCGTACTCCACCGTTTACTGCGGATCGGCGTCCTGTACTTATAAGAGGAGTATTCCGGCACTCCAGTACTGCACTTCCGGTTACACTTACACAGGTTTCGATGTCTGCACGTTGGGGGCGCAGTATTCGTATAGTACCTGGGTCTACGAATGTCCTTATGCGTGTGACGGCGATGGCTGGTGTGCAATCAGCCACCAAAATGGGCAGTGTGAGAAGATCCTCGAGCTAGGGCCGGATACCCATTGGCGCATGGAGCTGTCAACTATTGGGTGTGGGACTTAGTCTGACATCCGGCGGCGGAGTGGTGAGGGCCCATGTCGAAGGGTTGGCGGGAATAGGCTCAAGTGTCGATTGTTATGCGCACAACAATGCATCGGTTGATCGTTCGCTGCTTCTTGGTCTCAGCGGGCGGCGCATTCATCTTGTCGGGAGTCCTGAAGTTGTCGTGGGTTCTTTCCCAGGATAGGGATGTCTTGAGGCGTGACGCACTGCTTGGCATTGTAGAGTATGACCTTTACATGTTCGCGGGAATCCTCGAAGTCGTCGGGTCTGTGAGCGTTGCATTCTTGAAGTCGAGTGTAGGGGCGTTCATGCTGACATGGATGGGATTCGCAGTGTTCACTTATCGCGTCTTGTCGGGATTTAATGGTTCAGGGATTTGGTGTCGTTGCTTTGGAGCAGTCCCGGATTGGCTCGGGCTTTCGACGTTTTGGACGAGCGTCGGGGCGTGGGCGATGCTGGTATATGTGTGCACGGGTGGGTTGCTGTGCATGAGGATACTGCAAGGGCGGCCTTAGGTTGCAAGGGAGCGCGGTTGTCTGGAGCTGTAAGTCATGCTGGGATGGTGGTGGTTGTGCTTGAGCTTGAAACTTGGCTTCAACGGATTGGCGCTCGATATGACGGTTTTGTTCTGGGCGCTCCTGGTTGCGCGGTACTTGCCTATGGTGGACGCTGAGGAATGAGATGCCTACTCTTGATGTTGATGTTGTGGAGATTGGAGTCACTTCTGACGAGTGAGGTCGCGATCATTGAGCAGCGTGTTGCGGAAGGAGTAGTGGATGCGGGGTGCGGTCATTTGGAGACGCCTTCAGATCGGTTCGAACGGGGAGTTGTCGGCCTTCACCGTTATCGAACTCCTGGTCGTCATCGCGGTGATCGGGGTGCTGACGGGGATGCTACTGCCGGCGTTGTCGGTGGCGAAGGGGCGGGCGAAGACGGCGGCGTGCCAGTCGAATCTTCGGCAGTTCGCGCTGGCGTTTCAGATGTATGCGGACGATCACGGGGACGCGGTGCTGCCGAACCGGGATGGGGAGGGAATTCCCTTGGGGGAGACGTGGGTGGAGGGGTGGCTCGGGCTGCCGGGGCGGGATGCGACGAACACGCTGTTGCTCCGGCGGAGTCTGGTGGGTCCGTATCTTGGGGGTCCGGAGTTGTGGCGGTGTCCGGCGCCGCGGGACCCGACGGTGATCGGGATCCGGCAGGGGCGGGTGCGGACGTTGTCGTTGAATGCGTTCATGGGTTCGCCGGTGGAGGTGCCCCACGCGACGACGTACCGGCGGGTGGGGGATATTGTGCGTCCGGGTCCGGCGGAGGCGCTGGTGTTCGTGGACGAGCGGATCGAGACGGTCAATGACGCGTCGTTCGGGTTGCAGTGGAACTTCGAGGAGGAGCAGCCGGGTCGATGGGTGCTGCGGGACAAGCCGTCGGCGGAGCATGGTGGCGGGGCGAATGTGACGTTTGCGGACGGGCATGTGGAACATAGGAGGTGGCGGGATCGGCGGACGGTGAGTGCTCCCCGGGACGATGCGCCGAGTCCGGGGAACGCGGATGTGTTGTGGAGAACGTGTATCTGGCGAACCTGGTGGCGATCGTGGTGGTGAGTGTGTGGAACTTCTGGCTGAACCTGAGGCTGGGGTGGGTTGGGGAGTGGCGAGTGGGGAGTGGGGAATGGGGAATGGCGAATGGGGGGAGACGCGGGCGCTCTTTTCGGCGAGGGCCTGCGGCTTTGTGAATGCAGCGATTCCATCCTCTTCGGCGCGGATGTGAGGACGACGTGGCCCTGAACTTCTTCGGCGTCGAGGAACTTGAACGTCGCGGTTCGGAGTGCGGAGAGGCGTGTCCGCGGGTTTCATGACCCGGGCGGGGCGGGGCGGACAGGGCTGTCCGCGCTCCGGACGAGAGAAGGGCGCCCGCCCGGATCACACTTCGTTCCCGTACTCAGCCCGAAGGGCGGTACTCGTACTCTCGTACTCGAAGGACAGGCACCCATCCTGATCGCGAACTTGGAACCCCGATCCCGGCTGATCGATGAAGTCTTGAAGAAGGTCAGGAGCAGCTCGCAAGCGCTCCCATCCCGCAGCCTCCGAACGGATTGCGAAAAGTTCAAAAAATTCTGAGGAACCGGTTGACACGGATCCCGCCCTTCGACTACAAACTCCGTAAATCGCCGAGGTTTTGATGACACCGCAAGTCCAACGCTTGATTTGGCATCGCTCGCTTTGGGGAAATGGGTTCGGCGAAGATGCGGTGGCCCTTGGGAGCCCTCCTTACTGCGCCCCCCCCCCCCGCGCCCGTTCACCCCTGCAATCCAGGAATGGGCGACGCTTGGGGATTTCGGCATCGATCCCGGCTGACTTCCCTAAGACTTGGAGGCAATCGAAAACCGTACCCCCTCCGAGCATGGGAGGGTGACGGGCGGCGGATGAAGAGGGCCACTTTGCGTGTTGGAACTTGGGGGAAACCGCCAGCCGGGCTGAAAGGGGCCTACCGCGAAGAGAGAGAATTCGCCCATACGGGCGCAATGGGGTCTCGCGAGCGGACAATGGTGACGAAAGACGCTGCCGGCAGTGGAGCAGTCTCCCTGCGACACCTGGCTCTTTGGCAACTGATCTTCCACCTTGCCGTCGCTCCAGTTGCTCATGCTGCTGGAGATGCGTCACCGTCAATCGCTCCACAACGATTATCTGTTCAGGGGATCATACACCAGCATCTTTTCGATCCCTTCGATCCGCCCCTCTCTCGCAGCTTTTCATTCGATTTCGTACTGGACGACGATCGTTGGGAGGCATTGCTGAAGCCGATCGCCTGGAGCGGACGGGGAACGCGGGTGGTGGAGGGAAAGACAATCGGTGAAGCCCCGCCTGAGTACATTCAGGCACGGTTTGATGGGGAAAACCTCTACTACTTGTACGCCCTTTCCACAAACGTGGCAGGATTCGCGTCCCTTGCAAACGTTGCCAACGCGCTCTGGACCCGAAGGCGCGCTCCGATGGGCTCGGACGATCTTATCATGGCGTTGTGGTACACCTACGGCGCCCAATCCTATCTGGCCACAAACAGGTCGGGATTCGCCTATCCCCTGGCTGCAGGTGCCGGAGACAGTCTGTTGGAACTGGGAGAGCCGGTCCTTGTTCCTGTGAGCATTAAACCGGCGAACCATCCCGGATCTCCATACCGGGCGATTATCGCACACAGTTACATCATTGATTCCTCCGGGGTGCGGCTCATTGCAAATGAATCCACGACAAACAGCATTTTAGAAATCTCTGAATTCTGGCAACCGAGCGAGCTGAGCCTGGCGAAGGACACCAGAATTCGTCATTACTTCAAGTTGGGGGACCGGCCACCCTTTATACGGTCCGAGATCTCGATCGGTTCCACGAACACCATGACCGGTGGAACGGTCCGGCCAAGTGCTCCAAGGCTGCCTGGAGTGAGTTGGATTCGTGTGCATGGACACTTTGGTGATGGGATGGGGCTCTTGAACTTCTCTATGCTGACCAACTCCTGGCCACCTCTACTCGATGTGAAGGCCGCTCAGGCAGCATATCACGCCGCGCAGGATGCAATGGTATCGGACAGTGGACGATCGACCCAACGGTATCGAGCACTGTTCGCTTTGGTTGTGGCAGCTCCTGTCCTTTTACTGATCCTTTCCAGGATCAATTTTCAACGAAGCATAGCAGGATCAAGCAGGAAGAGCTGTTGAGCCAACTGTAGCGCACCGTAATCAAGCCCCGTTTTCGAGGAGAGAATAGCAGTCTCCCGTGATCTCTTATCAGTCCATCAACCCCGGCAATGATATATGAATACTCGTAACCCTCAAACACCGATTGCAATGAGGTCAAAGCGCAATATGTGGGTCCCCGCGCTGATTACTTGCCTGCCTGTTGCGGCACTTGCGGCAGCAAGCTATTGCGCGCACCGTCCTGGCTATGTTGTATGCTGTTATAGTCCTACTCCGCAGTGTCCAAACACAACGGGCTTGTGTTCAAGGCTGATCACCACCAATGACACACCAAGGAAGGCGTTTGGAGTCTGTGAGTGGACTGGCGCCAGCCAACATAGGTGTACCGAAGCCTACACGACCGTAATTGTGATTAAACAGTTGGGCGGATGCAGCCCTCAGGATACCTGTGAAAACTACACGAACTATGAATCATGGGCTGAGTTGAATTGGTATTCATGGGACTCAAGTCCCTGCGGTGGCAGTTGATCGACACTATCCGATACTGCAATTCATTCGATCTGCCATAACGGCAAGCCATGCTACCCGCCTCAATTATAACGTGGTCGGGCGGCGTGGGGAATGCGGGATGCACCCTTCCTTTGGCTATATAATGCCTAAGGGTGAAATGGCCATTTTGTCAGCGGGGTTTGGTCGATCTTGGTTGGGTCGACGGCGGCCGGAAGCGTCCCAATTAGGACCGAGATTGTGGAGCGGAGGTTTGGCGCGATGTTGAGCTGCAGAGGGCTTCCCGATGGAAACCAAGAATGACTCAACGGTTAGGGATTCCACGGGCGAGTGCGGATTTCCCTTATTGACGCGAGTCATGGCGCTTTCTGTAACTGCTGCGGGGCTCATTCTGTTGCTGACAGTTGTCTTGAAGGGGGTCTCGGTGGTGTTAAGTCCGAGTGCCGGGTCCCGGCCCGATCTGGTGCTGCCGCTTTTTTCCGTGCGGGGTGTCTGGATCGCAGCGATCGCGTTGGAACTCGCTGTGTTGGCGTTATTGCTATCATCTGTGTCGCTTCGCAGCAAGGGATACGCGTTGCTGTGGTTGGCGTCCGTGTTTTTTGTCTATCGTATGATTTGGTCCCAGGAAGCGGGTAATGGGCAGGCTTGTCCTTGTCTGGGTTCCTTGGTCCAGTACTTGGATATTCCGGCAGGAGTCGGTGACAGACTGGCGGTTGGTCTGCTCGGATACCTCTCGGGCGTTGCATTGGCGGCCATTATGTGGGAGAGGGTGGTCACGCTGGCGCTGCGGGATTCGAAGGAAGGAGGAAGTGGAAAGAGGCCCGCGGCTCCGGTTGATCATTGACCCGGTTTCTTAGCAACGCTTGTCGTGGCGGGTGCTGTGGTCTTTGCCGGGTCCGCGACAGAGGAGAACGCCAAGACACGGTTTGTTCAGAAAGCGGTTGCGGAGGTGCTTGTTGTTCATCTGGCCATGAGAGAAATCTAGAGGGGCAAGGTTTGATGCGTCGGCGGGTAACGGAAGCGAGTGGGCAGCATAGAGTGGTAGTCCTGCAATGCCCAACGGTCTCCATGCAGAGATTGCCGTTGTGTCGGTGGGTAGGAGCATCCGGGTGGAGTATGGGAGTGCAGGGAGAGTGGACCTTGAGGAATACCTATCCAAGAAGCCTTCAGGGGGACGTGGGGCTCCGAGTGGGGGATCCTGCGGAGGGGTTGGCGCGACCTCATGGTGCCTTCACCCTCATCGAACTCCTGGTCGTCATCGCGGTGATCGGGGTGTTGACGGGGATGCTGCTGCCGGCGTTGTCGGCGGCGAAGGGGCGGGCGAAGACGGCGGCGTGCCAGTCGAATCTGCGGCAGTTCGCGATGGCGTTTCAGATGTATGCGGACGATCACGGGGACGCGGTGCTGCCGAACCGGGACGGGGAGGGGATCCCGCTGGGGGAGACGTGGGTGGAGGGGTGGCTGGGGTTGCCGGGGCGGGATGCGACGAACACGCTGTTTCTCCGGCGGAGTCTGGTGGGTCCGTATCTTGGGGGTCCGGAGTTGTGGCGGTGCCCGGCGCCGCGGGACCCGACGGTGATCGGGATCCGGCAGGGGCGGGTGCGGACGTTGTCGTTGAATGCGTTCATAGGTTCGCCAGTGGAGGTGCCGCATGCGACGACGTACCTGCGTGTGGGGGATATTGTGCGTCCGGGTCCGGCGGAGGCGCTGGTGTTCGTGGACGAGCGGATCGAGACGATCAATGACGCGTCGTTCGGATTGCAATGGAACTTCGAGGAGGAGCAGCCGGGTCGATGGGTGCTGCGGGACAAGCCGTCGGCGGAGCATGGGGGCGGGGCGAACGTGACGTTTGCGGACGGGCATGTGGAACATCGGAAGTGGCGGGATCGGCGGACGGTGAATGCGCCCCGGGACGATGCGGCGAGTCCGGGGAATGCGGATGTGTTGTGGATGCAGCGCCGGGCGACCTGGCGGGAACGGGCGGAGGGGCGATGAGCCGGCTCGCGGCGGATGTAGGGAGGAGGGGGGCGGAGTTGGGAGGGGGAGGGGATGGGGCGGACGGGCGGCGGAGTGTGCTGGGACGGTACCTGCGGTTCTGCGTGGTGGGCGGGAGCGGGGTGGTGGTGGACATGGGGGTGTTGTATCTGCTGGCGGATCCGGGGCGGCTGGGTTGGGACCTGACGTGGAGCAAGGTGATGGCGGCGGAGGTGGCGGTGTTGAACAATTTCGTGTGGAACGAGGCATGGACGTTCGGGGACCTGGCGCGGGCGCGGCGGGGGGCGGGTGCGCGGCTGGGTCGATTGGCGCGGTTCAATTTGATCTGCGTGCTGGGGATCGGACTGAGCGCGGGGTTGCTGAACGCGCAGGTGCACGGGCTGGGGATGAATGTGTATCTGGCGAACCTGGTGGCGATCGTGGTGGTGAGTGTGTGGAACTTCTGGCTGAACCTGAGGCTGGGGTGGGTTGGGGGGCGGTGAGGGGGGAGTGGCGAATGGGGAATGGTGGTGGTGGGGATGGTGCCGATGACGCGGGGGTTCGGGGTGTTCTTCGGGCGAGGGCCCCTTACCGTATGCTTGACGGGTAAGGCGTCCCTGCGGAGGGTCTCCTCATGCCAAGGCTGACATTGACCTCGAAGAGGCAGGCGACCTTTCCGAAGGAGACGTGTGAGGCGCTCGGCCTGAAACCGGGCGATGCGATCGAGCTGGAGCCTCGTGACGAAGCGGGAACGCGAGTCTGGGTGTTGCGACGCCAGGCGGCACGCCCCCGCGACTGGGTGGGTTGCCTTGGATCCTACGCCGGCCATGCGAAGGATCATTCGATGGCGGCGATCCGCGAGAGTATCGCGGCCGGACGCAAGGGCGCGGCGTGAGGGTTGGATTGGATACGTCGGTGGTGCTGCGACTGCTGCTGGGGCAGCCGGCGGACCAGGCGGCGCGGGCGGTGGCGTTTTTGGACGAACTGTCCCGCGGGTGCTGTCGCGCCGCGGTTTCGGACCTGGTGGTGGCGGAGGCGTATTTCGCATTGCAGCACCATTACGGCGTGTCGAAGCGGGACGCCCTGATGGGCCTGCGGCGATTGTTCGCCGACGGTGAAATCGAATCGTTGGGGGCCGCGGCACAGGTGCTGGCGACGGATGGGTTGGCCTCTGCGAAGCCAGGCTTTGTGGACCGATTGATTCACGGCGCTTACGGCGGTGCTGGCGATGAGATGGCTACTTTCGAGAAGGCGTCCGGCAAGTTGGCCTCGGTTCGGGTGCTGTAATCGGTGTCCTGTCGTAGTCGACGCAGGGGGGGCGTGTCGATCGCGAGGACTCACTTACCGAAGAGCCCTTTCCGACTGCGATCGGATGGACTATCCCTCGGCACTGGAAACGGCACGCATCGCATCGTCACGGATTGCCAGATGACTTGGAACGTGGCCGCGATTGACGGCGCGGCAGGGGTCCTTTCAGTCTGATGGCGTCCTTGTGAGACCTTCCGCCATGCTGGACTGGCTCGTTCCGGCCGGGTTCATCCTCGTGCTGGGCTGCTTCGTGCCGCTGGGGGCGACGTTCCAGTTTTGGCCCGACGAGGGTTACGAACTGATGAAGGCGCTCCTGGTGAGCCGGGGTCACACGCTGTACTCGGAGATCTGGAACGATCAGCCGCCGCTGCACACGGTGCTCCTGGCGGCACTGTTCCAGGTGACCGGCCCGTCGGTCGGTGTCGGGCGCTGGCTGAGTCTTGCGTTCACGGCGTTGGGATTGATGGCCTTGTATCGGATCGTCAGCGTCCGGTCAGGCCGACCCGCGGGACTGTTCGCGGTGGCGCTCCTGATCTCGGCGTCCGGATTTCTGGGCTTGGGAGTGTCGGTGATGCTGGAAGTGCCGGCTTGGTCTGTGGCGCTGGCCGCGATCTGGGTCGCCTCGGTACCGGATCCGCCTGGACCGGGCCGCGGTTGGCGGCGCGCCATGCTGGCCGGGGTCCTCTTTGCCTGCGCGCTCCAGATCAAGCTGACGGCGGCGCTGGTGGGTCCGGCGCTCGCCCTGACCGTGGTTCTGGCGCGGAACTCGCCGGATCGATCCGGACCCGGGGAACGTATGTCGTGGATCCGACGAATTCCTTGGCATGCCCTGCTCGCCCTGGGAGCCGGCGTTGCGCTCGGCTTCGCCTGCTGGGCATGGCTCTTCTGGCAACCCGGCACGATCGAACAATTCCGGGCCTCCCATTTCTCGGAACGCACCCTGGCCGAGGCGGCAACGCGGGATTCCCAATGGAGCCCCCGAACTCTGGCGAATGAGATGGCGTTGGCGGCTGCCGGCGGGTTGGGGCTCCTTGTGGGCATGGTCCGGCGCGATCGTGCGGTCCTCGTTCCCGTCGTGATGCTGCTCACGGCCGTGGCCGTTCACTCCTGGCATCGGCCTTACTGGGCGTACTACAGCGTCCACTTTTTCATCCCCATGGCCTGGCTGGGGGGCGTGGGGCTCATCGAGGCCTGGCGCTGTCTGATCCGCGCCGATCTCCGCGGATCGTTCTGGCGGAAGACGGTGTTCGCCCTGGGCCTTCTCGTGTGGTGCGGCGTGCTCTCGATCACGCTCACTCTTGGAGGCGAACAACTCTACCTCGAGTGGCGGCGACTGCGCTCCGCCCCCGCCGCAGCGGACAACCCCTACGTTCAGGGACTGCGCGCCAACTCCGAAGGTGCGGAGTGGATCTTCACCCGTGAGCTGAGTGCGGCATTCCACGCCGGGCTCGCGGTGCCGCCGGAACTGGCGGTCATCCCCTGGAAACGCCTCTGGTCGGGTCAGATCTCCCCGGAAGATGTCCGGGACGCCCTCGAACGGCATCGTCCCGAGTTGATCCTGATCCCCCCGGACTGGACCGCCCGCTTCGGTCTCCACGAAGTCATCGAGAACGACTACCGCGCCCAGCCCTTTGGATGGGGCAACACCCTGTATCGACGCCTGGGATCGCCCTGAGCGAAGCAGGGCGTGGAGTGAAAAATGTCCGAGGAACCGGTTGACACGGACTCCGGATTTCGACTACACACTCCGTCAATCGCCGAAGATTTTTGATGACACCGCAAGTCCAACGCTTGATTTGGCATCGCTCGCCTCGTGGAGATGTGTTCGGCGAAGATGTCGTCGCCCTTGGGAGCCTTGCTTGCTGTCTCCCCCCCCCCCGCCCCCGCGCCCGTTCACTCCTGCAATCCAGGAATCGGCGACGCTTGGGGATTTCGGCATCGATCCCGCCTGACTTCCGCAAGACTTGGAGGCGATCGAAGCCGGGACCCCCTCCGGGCATGGGAGAGTGACGGGGGGCGGATGAAGAGGGCCCCTTTGCGTGTTGGAACCCGCGCGAATCTGCCAGCCGGGCTGAATGGGGCTACCGAGTGGAACGTGAATTCGCTCGTAAGGGCACATGAGTCCTTGGTGCGAAGATTCGCTGACAAGATCATGCCGCTCCTGGGGGAAGGCACCTCGTTCACGAAAAGCCTATGGCTCCCAATAAGAGCATCTCGGCACCTTGGTGTCCTCTTGGCGTTGGTCCTCACGCCGGCAATCTTCTGCTGTCCGGCGAGCACTGTGCCGATATTGTCTGAGGTGGTTGAGCATCTCCATCGGCCTCCCAACGTCCTTCACGCCAGATACATCAAATATTACCCCGACAAACCTGCGATCCCTTGGGAATTGTTCGAGCTTCACCTCCAGACCAACGACTACATTCTGCGCCGTCACCAGGTTTCCGGTGCGATCGGAGTCCCGCACTGGATTCCCGGCAGAAGCGAACCGGAAATCAAAGCGCGGATAGACCATATTCGGTGGACCTATACTCCTGAGGATCGAGCGGTCATTTCCTATGATCCAATCGCCTTGGGCATCGAGGTGGATACCAACAATCCTGCCATCGAAGCAGATCAATTGGCGCTCCTTGAGATCAACAATCTTCTTAACCTCGGCATCACCTACGCCGACAGGGGGGGGATTAAAGTTGAGGGGCATGACTTCAGCGGAGCCAATCGCAGCGACGGGCACACGGTTGCCGGCACGTTCCTGACGTCCGACGGCACCACGTTGCAGGGAGCGAATCTGCTTCTCAAGCTTGTAGATCATCGGTTCTCCACACCGCGCGAGTTCCAATGGGAAATCGCTTACAGTGGCGAGCTTGCCCCGGAGGACTTCCCGGTGTATCCGGCCGAAATGCAATACGTGGCCCGGAAACCGGATGGTTCTAGGAAGCAGTTGGAGGGGGTGAGGTTCATTGAAGTGCGGAGCGCAGCACCATTGCCGCCCGAAGCATTTCATCCCCACGCCATTCTCGGCACCAACATCAGTTTTCTATATGCCGTCCAAAGCCAGGGAAGGCTGCTTTACACGAATGCGCTTGGGCAGCTCGCGTATAAGGCGAGCGAGAGCAGCCTCGACCGAATCCTCGACCGTCAGAAGTCGATCCAGCGCATCTTCCCCGTCCTCACCGTCGTCATCCTGATAGTAGCCACTTTCCTCTACTTCTATAGGAGAGGATGCCGTGCAGCCAACTAATGCAATAGGTAACCCACCAAAGCACAGATCATGAGACCACACGAAATTCCACGGACCATAGTCGCGGTAGCGCTTGCCATGACAGCATTCACTGCAATCGCCGCATGCTACAAGGCGGGCGACCCGGTAAACTGTTTCGGGGGCTCGGTCGGAGACGCATGCACTGCCACCTCCCCCAACTGTTCAACGTCGCAGCAGGGCACAGTAGCCTCTCTCGGAAGCCGCAACGTCATTGAGGATGCGAACGGGAGCGCCGGCAAGAACAACAGCACCAATCAAGGAACCTGCAAGTATGGCTGCAAGATCAGCCCGGACTGCGAGGGAAAGACAGTAACCGTGGACTTAAATGGGAGTAGTCATGTAGCACCCAGTGGTACTTCATGCAATACGGGCGGCTGAGCATTTGGAGTTCGGCGCGTGTCGGCCAAGGGAGGAGGCTCTGCTCCTCCCTTTACCTTCGATATGATGACCATCTATTATCGCGGGATTGGGAGCATGTTGGTTGTCACGGCCTTTGGAAAGCTCGCATCCCTGGTCGCGGCAGATCCGGTCTTGGGTACATTGGATTTGGTTACCGGGTTGACATTTCGCAACCTTTTCGCTTTGGCAGCTGGACTCGAAGGAGCTGTTGCCCTGGTGCTTTTCCGGTCCAGAAACTTGCGGGCCTTGGCATATCTCTCGGCCACGACCGGTGCCATATTTCTATCATACCGCTTGGCTTCGTTGCTGGGGGGCGGAGGAACTAGGTGTCCCTGTCTGGGAGCACTCACGGGTGTGCTGCCGGTGAGCGAAAGACTCGCTTCCAATTTCCTGCTGGGTGTGATTGCCCTGATGCTGTTACCTTCAATTGTGGGTGTTGTCAGAGATCGAGGCTCTGAAAGAGCGGCGTGAAGAGCAAGGGCTCGCATGCTCGTGTACGGATGACTGGTCCACCCTGCCAACAGGGACGAGCGGATGTTGGTTGGATGCACGATGCCATCTTTGGAAAGTCTTTGGCATATGCTGGTTTGGAAAATGGGCTGAGGCGGGATAGGCTCTTCGTCCAGCACCTTTGAATCTGGAGGTAGGTCATTGCTGGGGCGGCGGCGATTCCGGTGGAGGCCTGCCTGAGGAGAGGAGTGAGGAAGGCCCATGATGAACGTCATTACAGTGTTGGCTGGACTCGTCAAGTTCGGGGGCTTTGCTTATGATCAGGAGTTCTTAGGTTTACGGAAGGTCTCCGTTGGTGCATGGCAGGCGTTGAGAACGGTGAACTGGAGGAATTGAACTTGAGGCACAGAAGAACTCTCGGTTTCACCCTCATCGAACTGCTGGTCGTCATCGCGGTGATCGGGGTGCTGACGGGGATGCTGCTGCCGGCGTTGTCGGTGGCGAAGGGGCGGGCGAAGACGGCGGCGTGCCAGTCGAATCTGCGGCAGTTCGCGCTGGCGTTTCAGATGTATGCGGACGATCACGGGGACGCGGTGCTGCCGAACCGGGACGGGGAGGGAATTCCGCTGAGGGAGATGTGGGTGGAGGGGTGGCTGGGGTTGCCGGGGCGGGATGCGACGAATACGCTGTTTCTCCGGCGGAGTCTGGTGGGTCCGTACCTTGGGGGTCCGGAGTTGTGGCGGTGCCCGGCGCCGCGGGACCCGACGGTGATCGGGATCCGGCAGGGGCGGGTGCGGACGTTGTCGTTGAATGCGTTCATGGGTTCGCCGGTGGAGGTGCCGCATGCGACGACGTACCTGCGTGTGGGGGATATTGTGCGTCCGGGTCCGGCGGAGGCGCTGGTGTTCGTGGACGAGCGGATCGAGACGATCAATGACGCGTCGTTCGGATTGCAATGGAACTTCGAGGAGGAGCAGCCGGGTCGATGGGTGCTGCGGGACAAGCCGTCGGCGGAGCATGGGGGCGGGGCGAACGTGACGTTTGCGGACGGGCATGTGGAACATCGGAAGTGGCGGGATCGGCGGACGGTGAATGCGCCCAGGGACGATGCGGCGAGTCCGGGAAACGCGGATGTGTTGTGGATGCAGCGCCGGGCGACCTGGCGGGAACGGGCGGAGGCGAGATGAACGGCCCTGCGCCGGTAGCTGGGACGGGTGCGGCGAGACCTGTTCGAGGTCCGGCTGAGGTACCGGGGCAGCGGAGTGTGCTGGGGCGGTACCTTCGATTCTGTGTAGTGGGCGGGAGCGGGGTGGTGGTGGACATGGGGGTCCTGTATCTGCTGGCGGATCCGGGTCGGCTGGGCTGGGACCTGACGTGGAGCAAGGTGGCGGCGGCGGAGGTGGCGGTGTTGAACAATTTCGTGTGGAACGAGGCATGGACGTTTGGTGACCTGGCGCGGGCGCGGCGGGGATGGGGGGCGCGGCTGGGACGATTGGCGCGGTTCAACCTGATCTGCGTGCTGGGGATCGGACTGAGCGCGGGGTTGCTGAACGCGCAGGTGCACGGGCTGGGGATGAATGTGTATCTGGCGAACCTGCTGGCGATCGTGGTGGTGAGTGTGTGGAATTTCTGGCTGAACCTGAGGCTGGGGTGGGTTGGGGGGCGGTGAGGGGGGATCACCCTTCGTGGAGCACGCCCGTTCACGATCCTGGTCGGGGTGCAATGATTTTCCGATCTCCGGAACGACGGGCGTGTGCGACCCCTGTCGGGGTTGTGAACCAGAGGGGCACTCTTACCGGGGGTCGAACCCGAGGATCCGGGTTCGACCCCCGGCTAATCGCTGGAAACCCTGCGGGTTTCTCGATTGCCGGGCGCATCTCAGTTGTTTGCAGCAGGCCTCGTACTCGAAATCGTATTCGAAATCGTACTCGTACTCGTAATCGCCCTCCGCAGTTCCCACGTGGAACGGTGTGGAGCGTTGGGTGGAGGACTCGCGGAGCCCGTCCCTCCGATTCGCTGGGTTCTGATCCACCCCTCCGGGATTCACCGTCGATGGCCCATGGATGGCGATTGAGGTGGAAGGTGGGATGGCGCGGGGGTTGGATCGATGGGTTGCGGCGTGCGTGCGCGGATGAAACCGGGAGAGACCATGAACGAAGGGGGCGGCCGGCCGCGCGGGCGGGTCACAGCGTGGCTGGTGGCGGGGACGATCGTGTATTTCGGGGTGCTGGTGGCGGCGCTGTCCCTGTGGGGCGAGTACGACGAGGGGCGTTTTCGGGCGATTGGGGCGAACTGGTTTGGGGCGGGGGCCGAGGCGGCCTGGCCGGACGGGACGGCGGGGCTGGCGCGGCATTTCGCGACGTGGGATGCGCAGCATTACCTGTATTTGAGCCAGGCGGGATATGGGCCTGGGGTGAAGTCGAATGCGTTTTATCCGTTGTGGCCGCTGGCGATCGGTTGGGGGACGGCGTTGACGGGGTGGGACGGGGTGGTGGTGGGGATGGTGCTGGCGAACGGGTGCGCGCTCGGGGCCTGGGTGTTGTTCCATGGGATCGCGGCGCGGCGGTTCGGGAGGGAGGTGGGGGATTTGGGATTGGTATTGCTGCTGGTGTTTCCGGGGTCGTTGTTCCAGCGGTTCGTCTACAGCGAGGGGTTGTTCCTGCTGTTGTTGATGGGGTTGTGGAACGGGTTGGAGCGGCGGCGGTACGGGTGGGCGGGGTTGGCGGCGTTGCTGCTGCCGATGACGCGTGGGGTCGGGGTGTTCTGCGTGCTGCCGGTGCTGTGGCACTGGGGGGTGCGGGTACGGGAGGTCGGGTTGCGGGGATTGGGTTGGAGGTCGGCGGCGACGGGGTTGGGGCTGGTGCTGGGGCCGGTGGCGGGTTGGGGGGTGTACCTGGTGTTGATGGGAGCGTGGACGGGGAATCCGCTGGCGGGGATGGAGGCACAGCGGCATTGGGGGGCGCATGCGGTGGGGAACTTGTGGGATGTGGTGAAGTTCCTGGAGGGGTTCCTCAGCCCGACGAGCTGGCATGATTTCCGGGGGTCGATGCTGGACCGGCTGATGTTCCTGCTGGTGCTGGTGGCGTTGCCGGCGATCCGGCGGTTGGGCTGGGACATGGTGGTGTGGACGTATGTGTTGGCGGTGATTCCGGCGATGAGTGGTACGTTCGTGTCGTTCACGCGGTTCGCGGGGTGCGCGTTTCCGGTGTTCCTGGGGCTGGCATGGTTGCTGAGCCGGATCGGGAGCCGGGACGGGAGGTTGCGGTGGGGGGTGGTGGGGGTGGTGGGGGTGGTGGGGGTGTTCGCGACGTTGCACGGGGTGCTGGTGTGGCGGTTCGTGAACTTCCGGTGGGCGGGCTGATTTGATGGATTCACGGTGCTTGCAGCGGTGCGGACAGGGCTGTCCGCGCTCCGGAGGAGAGAGGGGTGCACGCCCGGATCACCCTTCGTTCTCGTACTCAGCCCGAAGGGCGGTACTCGTCATCGAAGGGCAGGAATCCATCCTGATCGCGAAGCGTCGCCTCGGTGGGTCGAGTTCCATGAGGCCACGAGGGTGTGGAGCGTTGGGTGGGGGACTCGCGGAGCGCGTCCCTCCGATTCGCGGGGTTCTGACCCACCACTCCGGGATGCACCGTCGATGGCCCATGGATGGCGATTGAGGTGGAAGGGGGGATGGGGGTGTGGTTGCGTCGATACCGATTCCGATAGCGACCCCGACCCCGATTCTGTTGCGCCTTCGGGCAACGCGCGGAGGTGTCGTTGAAGGGGCTTCAAACGAAGGCTCCACGGGGTTGCGGCCTCGTGGAACTCGGCCCTCCGAGGGGAGGCTTCGCGAGGGTTGTGCCGTTTCCCAAGGCTGCGGGATAGGCGATGTGAGTACGATTAGGAGTACGATTAAGATTAAGATTAAGATTAAGATTAAGATTAAGACTGGGATTGCGAGGGGGTGGTGCGGAAGAGGAGGCAGACTGCGGCGGCGAGCCAGAGGGTGAGGAAGCCGAGGATGGCGAGGGTGAAGCGGGTGAGGGAGCTTGATCGACGGGCGTGGGTGGCCTTGAACTCGACGGTGAGGGGTTTGCCGATTTCGGTCTGGAGGACCTGGGTGAAGGAGTGGCGGAGGCCGCGGGTGGGGAGGGTGATGCGAAGGGGTTGGAGGCGAGGGGTGGCGACGGCCTGGACGCGCTGGATGACCTGGGCCTGGCGGCCTGCGGCGACGGCAAGGGCGCGGGTGAGGCGGGCGTCGGCGGGTTCGGCGAGCTTGCTTCCGGCCCCGGCATCGAACCGGGCGGAGTTGAGGAGGAAGGCTTCGTTCTGGGCCCGGATGAGGTTGCTTCCCTGGCCGGCGAGGACCTGGTCTTCGAGAAGGCGGACGGCCTGTTCGGCTTCGGCATCCTGGGCGGCCCGACCGCGGGCCAGTTCAAGGGCTTCGGAGACCTGTCCGTAACGGCCGGCGGCGAGGTTGTCGCGGGCGCGGGTGACGATCTGGCGGACCTGGTCGAGGGAGGCTTCCTTGCGGGCGACTTCCTGGCGGCGGTATTCGGCGAGGGTGAAGTCCTGGGCGAGGGGCTGGAGTTCGGCGACCGCATGCTGCATGGAGCCACCGAAGGCGCCGTACTCGTAGTCGGGGGGAAGGTAGAAATCCCAGCGGGCGTCCTTGAGGGGCAGGTCGAGGCGGGGGGCGTCGAGGCGGACACGACCGCGATGGCGGGGGAAACGGGCGGACTGGACGTAGGTGAGCTGGAGTTCAACGAGGGCGTCGGGGTCGCCGAGGGGGTCGATGGGGAGGAGGAGGCGTCCGTCGCGCTGGCGGGGGCGGACGGGTTGGTCGGCGACGAAGGCGGACCAGACGACAGCGCCGGCGGGGAGCTGAACTTCGAGGTGCTGGCGTCCGTTGTTGCGGATGGCGAGCTGGAGCTGGGTCATGGCCTGGCCGTCCTCGGCCATGACGGTGGTGAGGTGGACGCGGTCGATGAGGGCCTGGAGGACTTCGGCGTCGGAGAAGCGCTGGAGGGCGGCGTTGAAGACGGCGTTGGTGCCGAGGAAACGCCAGACGAGGGGGGCGGTGGCGGAGTCGGGAAGGGAGGCGGCGGCCCAGGCGGGCCAGTCGGCGGTGTCGGCGCGGGTGAAGTCGGGGGAATCCGGCGGGGGCACCACCTGGAGGGGGGAACGGGCGGAGAGGGCGAGGAATCCGGTTTCGCGTTCGACATCGCGCACGGTGAAGCCCCGGAAGGACCAGGCGTTGGTGGGGGTGGGGCGGAGTTCCTCCCAGAGGAGGGTGAGATCGTAGGTGCCCAGGGTGCGGGCCTGGAGTTCGAGGGTCCATTCGGAGTCCGAGCGGTCGCGTCGGCGGAGGTTGGGGCCGAGGATTTCGACGTTGCGCCAGGAGTCGGGGACGGCGAGGCGCAGGGTTTGGACCGGGGCGTTCTGGATCTGGAAGCGGATCTGGGAACGGCCGGTGACGAGGGCCTCGGTGAAGGACGCGACGTGGATGGACTCGGCGCGGACCCAGGCGGGAATGGCTTCGGTGGTGAGGCTGAGGGACCAGGGGGCGAGGGGCGATGGGGTGGCGGCGAGGTGCCGGTAGGCGAGCAGGGCGCCGCCTTCGGGCTGGGGTTCCTGGGGGAGGGCGGCGACGGGGACCTCGGACAGGTCGGTGAGCGAGGCGGTTTTCACCGCGACACCGGGCTCGACGCCAACGGCGAGGGAGAGGGTGATTTTGGAGGCGTCGATGGGATGGACGGCGCCGACGGACAGTTCGGCGGGGAGGGTGTCGCGGGACTGCTGGAGGCGGAGTTGGAAGGTCGCCTTGCCGAGGGTGCGCTGGCGGAGGGCGAGTTCGAGGAGGCGGGTGCCGTCGAGGGTGCGCTCCGACGATTGCCGGAGGGTGTCGCCGCGGACCTCCTCGAGGTCGTAGCCGTCCGGGAGGGCAAGCTGGAGCGTGAACACGCCGAGGCGCCGGATGGTGTAATCGAGGTGGACCACGGCTGCGGTGCGGTCAGGTCCGACGGTGATGGCATGACGGATGGCGGCTTCGATGTCGGGGCGGATGGTTTCGACACGGAGGGCGAGGTCGAATTCGGGGCGGACGAATCGGTAGGCGGTGGGTGGGACGGCGGCGGGGGTGTTGGTGGGCGGGGGCGGGAAGGTGGCGGGATCGATGCGCTGGAGGTGGGCGGCACGTTCCACGACGAGGGACACGTCGTCCGTGGCGAGGAGGCCGAGGACGCCGGACTGGCGTCGGACGTCGAGGGCCTGGGGAAGTTCGACGCGGAGGGAAGCGGGGGGGGAATCGATGGGGCGTTCCGTCTCGAGGGCGAGGGCGTAGCGATCCGTGACGGGCTGGAGGAGTTCGACGCGGAGTTCCGAGCCGTCGTCGGTGAGGTCCCAGGTGCGGATGGCCTGGCCATGGACGCGAAGGAGTCGGTGCTGGGCGGGGAGGCGGACGCGCCAGAGGGCGACCTCGCCCTGGGTGATCTGGAAATCGAGGGTGGACCGGAGGTTGAGGGAGGCGGGGCCGACGGTGGCGCGGGCGATTTGATCGACGAGGACGGACGCCTCGACCTCCGAGGCGCGGCGGACCCTGGGGGTCCACGACAGCGCGAGGCGGTCACTGGCGCCGACGATGCCGCGGACGACGGTCCGGTCGTTTTCGGTGGCGCTCCGGTAGGCGACCGCGGAAGGGAACGCGACCACGGCATCGGGTTCGTCGAGGGTCAGGATGAACTCGGAGGCCCAGGCCGGGGGAAGGCGGAAGGCCAGTTGCCGCTGGGAGGCGTTGCCGGCGACGGGCAGGACGAAGTCGAGTTCGATTGTGGCGGAGCCGCCATCGGGGAGGCGGATGCCGACGTGATCGCGGTCCCGCCAGAGGACGGCGGAGCCTTCGGTGACGGAGAGGGCGTGGATGGCGACTTCCGGTCCGAAGAGCGGGAGGGAGCGGTTGGTGGACGAGGTGTGGAGATCGAGGCGGGCTTCGAAGCGGGCGATGCCATCGGCGACCCGGCCGGTGTAGGTGGCGGCGGTCACGGCGATGGGGCGGGAGGCTTCATCGTCGGGGGCAGCGGGGGCGGGGGCGGGGTTGAGCCAGGCGCAGGCGGCGACGAGCAGGGTGATGGCCGGACCCTGGGTGGCGGTGAGGGAAGGGGGAGGCGGCTGGGAGGGGGTGGTGGAGCGACGTCGGCGCCAGGCGGAGAGGAGATTGCCGGCGACGAGGATGAGGACGAGGGGAGCGCCGAAGATGAGGACCAGGTGCAGGGCGCGCCAGGCGAGGAAGAGGCTGGTGGTGGAGAGGACGACCAGGAGGGCGCCGAAGGCGAGCCAGCGGGCGCGGGGTTCGGGGCGGCGCCATTGCCAGGCGACGAGGACGAGGCCGGTGAGGAAGGCGGCCAGTTCGAGGACCATGCGGGTGGCGACGGCGGCGCGGTGGGGGACCATGCGGGCCTCGATGGTGAACGGTTCGCCCCGGACATTGAGAATCTTGGTGAACCGGTAGGCCTGTCCGGCCCTGGGGATTTCCACGCGGATCGAGCGCATGCCGGCGTGGGTGGGTGCGGCCGGCGCGACGCCTTCCGATTCCAGGGTGCCGATGCCGAAGCGTTCCGCGGGCATGACCGGCACACCGGCTTGGGCGCGGTCGGACGGTGGCGACGAAGGGGCGGGGGGACCGGAGGGCCGGGCGGGGGCGGCGGTCTCGCCGAGGCGGGCCAGCAATTCGGTGAAGCGCGTTGGCGGGACGATCTGGACGCTGCCGTCCACGAGGGCCACGGCGTAGCGGCCGTCGGCCATTTCGCCATAGGCGAGGACGGCGTCGGGATCGGATTCGAGGCGGCCGGCGCCGAGGTAGGTGTAGGGGCGGCCGGTATCGGGATTGACGAGGACGTTGGGGGAACCGAGGTGGGGGGTGATGGCGGCGATGGAATCGGGGAGGCGACCGGAGGTTTCGTCGGATGCGAGGCGGGCGGCGAGGGCGAATTGTTTGAGGTTATTGACGGACTTGATGGTGCTGGCCTTGGCCTTGGCCTTGCTGAGGGCGGGGAGGAGCATGCTGAGGAGGACGGCGAGGAGCGCGATGACCACGAGGGCGCCGGTCATGCCGGGGAAACCGCTGCGACGGGCGGCGACGATGAGGGCGACAAGGGCGGCGAGGCCGCCGGTGACGAAGAGGATCGGGGCGGCGTAATTGAGCCAGAGGTTGCGATACACGTGAAGGAACTGGTCCCAGGCGTCACGGACGGTGTAGGTGGTGCCCTGGACGGGGGTCATGCTGCCGGCGAAGCGGGAGAGCCGTCGGGAATCGGGGACGAACAGTTCCCACTCGGCGTAGGTGCTGGGGACATCGGTGCCCGGGGCGGCGAGGCGGAGGCGTTGGGGGAAGAACCGGCCGGGTGCGGCGATGGACTCGGCGTATTTCAGGTCCACGGCGAAGGGTTCGTCGCGGTCGGGCCGGCGGGGAAGGGCGACGAGGAGCCAGTCGCCGTCGCGTTCGGCCTTGACCGGGTCGCCATTGACGTAGGCGCCCCAGAGTTCGGCGCCGCGGGGGAGGTGGAAGCGCTGATACTGGCGGTCGTTGTTTTTGACCATGAACCCGGCCTGGGTGAGGAGTTCGCCGGCGTCGGTGAGGACCGTGGTGAGCTGGGTGCGGTCGGTGACGGCGTCGAGCGTGGGCGATTCGTCGTGGCGGATGAGGGTGAGGGGCACTTGGAAGTCCGCGTCGGTGGCACGCCAGGCGAGGAGGATGGGGCGGGCGACGAGGGCGCGGTCGGCGGACGGAAGTTCGGAGGGGTCGATGGGGCGGAGGGTGCCGGGGAGGGCACCGGGTTCGACCTGGGCGGGGGTGGCATTGGCGATCGCGAGGTGGCCGGTGACGCGTTCGGTATCGAGGGGTTGGGCGGCGGCGACGACGACGGTATCGCCGCGGGGATTGACCGGGTGATCGTAGGTCAGGACGAGGGTGTAGGCGCCCCAGGCCTTTTCCTGGAGGGTGAGGGTCCAGTCGTTGCCCTGGCGATCCTGGCGGCGGATGCCGGGGCCGGTGAACTCGATGTTGCGCCAGTGTCCGGGCACGCGGAGGCGGAGCTGCTGGATGCCCTGGTGAAAGATGCTGTAACGGAGGGTGGCGGCGCCGCTGAGAAGCCCTTCGCCGAGGGTGACCAGATGGAACGCCTCGGCCACGACGCGGGGGCTGAGACGTTCCAGGTCGAGGTCGAGGCTCCAGTCGCCACGGGTGGCGCGGTAGGCGAGGAGTTCATCGGCTCCGGGGGTGACGGGGATTTCACGCAGGCCTTCGAGGGCGCGGGTGCGGGCACGGAACCCGGCGGCGGATGCGATGCCGATGCGGGTGGTCTCGGAGGCGGCTTCACGGACGCGGACGGGCCGGAGGGGGAGGGTGGTGAGGTCGGAGGGCAGGGCGCGCTCGAAGGTGATCTGGACGGTTTTGGGTCCGAGGACGCGGCGGAGGTAGGTGAGGTGGAGTCCGGCGTCGGAGAGCTTCCAGTCGTCGAGGTCGTCGGAGACCACGCCGGTGACGCGCCAGGCCTCGGGGACGGAGAGGTCGAGCGAGTAGATGCCGGCGCGGGTGACGGTGAGATCGAGATCGTGCCGGGCGACGAGACGGGATTCGTCAAGGCGGACGTGAAGGCGGGAGGCGACGGCGACTTCGGGTTGCCAGCGGTCGAGCTGGAGCCGGGCGGAAGCGGGGCGGGCGACGAACCGGAAGGAGGCGACTTCATCGGCCTGGGCATTGACCTGGCGAAGGCCTGGAGCGTCCTCGACACGGACCAGGAGATCCTCGGCGAGGAGCCGCAGGGAACCCGTCTCGCGCTGGACATCGAGGGGTCGGGGGGGGGTGAGCGGGAGGGTGCCGGGCAGGTCGGGAACCGGTTGTTCGGTGTGGATCGTCAGTTCCGCGGTGGCCTCGACCGGTTCGAGGAAGACGATCGAGAGCTGGTCGCGGCCATCGTCGGGTGAGGGTGCGACGCGCCAGTCGCGGATGGGGGCGCCTTCGATGCGGGTGAGGGAATGTCCGGCGGGGAGTTCGATGCGAACGCCGTCGAGGGGAGCCTGGAGGATGTCGTACCGGAGGCGGGTGGTGTGGCGGACGGCGGCGGGGGAGAGGAAGACCGTGGCGTGGGTTTCGACGGTGACGAGGGCCGTGCGGGCGATGGTGTCGGTGCGGCTTTGCCAGCGCAGGGCCACCCGGCGGTCGGCGCCGAGGACGCCGCGGACGCCGGGGCCGCGGCGTGGACCGTCCACGGGGGTGCCGGCGAGCAATTCGATTTCGATCTCGGGATCGGCGGCGGTGGCGGCGAGGGTGGCGATGGCGGCGGCAGGGCCTTCGAAGGCGGTCTGGTGCCAGGGTTCGTCCCGGAGGCGGGCGCCGATGACCTCGAGGGTGAGGGAATGAAGGCCCGGGGTGGTGGCGACGAGGTCGATGCGGGGACCTTGACGGCTGAGGGTCCAGCCTTGGGGCAGGGAGGGGGAGAGGACGGCGACGTTGCCGAGGAAGAGCGGGGCGGCGACGGGGTTGGTGGCGGGCGGGGCTTCGACGGTGAGGCGGACGGCAAACCGGGCTTCGTGGGGGGACAGGGACGCCTGGTAATGGATTTCGCGGAAGAGAAGGTTGGTGAAGGCGGGCGGGGTTGGGACGACGACGGGCGTGAGCAGGGGCGGGCTGGTGCCGCGGGAGAGGATCTGGAGGCCATTGAGGACGGCGATGCCGTTGGGTCCGGGGGCGACGACGAGGGTGAGGGGGGAATCGGGGGGAACCTCGATGTCGCGGAAGACCGTGTAGTGGACGTGTTCGCGCATGGGGGTCCCGGCGCGCCAGGGTTCGCCGCCGCTGGCGACGAGGGGTCCGAACGAGCGGGGACCGGCGACGAGGGTGAAGCGGCTGTTCTGTTCGGGGGCGACATCGGCCTCGGCGTGGCCGTAGGCGAAGAGGTGGTACCGGCCGGCGGGGAGTCCGGAGACGGAGAGGACCAGGTTCGATCCGTTGGGGGCGTGGAGGTAGGTGTCCCACATCGGGTCGCCCGCATTGTTGCCCCAGACGCCGGGGGCATTGGTGACGCGGACGGAGACGGGGGATGGGGAGCCGTCGGCGTGGAGGATGGAATCGAGGCGGCCGTCGTGGACCAGGGGCTGGCCGGGGATGTAACGGGGATCGTAATGGCGGTAGAGGTTCCAGAAGTCATTGGTCCGCTGGCCGGAGGCGGCGAAGCCCGACTTGGCGCTTTTTGAGCCGACGCCGAAGTCGAGGTTGATCAGCGTCTGGGCGCCGGCCGGGGTGGAGACAAGGGCGGACAGGACAAGGAGGCAGAGGACGGCGTCGCGCATGGGAGGAGGGGGATGGCGATTTCGACAGCGTGCCGGAGGGGATCGCTCAATCGATGGCGGGCAGATTGTGCCTCTCCGTGTAATCCAGCAACAGCGAAGACGCCATTATGGAGCTTCGCGCGTCCCCGGAAATCGTTCCGGTTCGATTCCGATTCCGATACCGACCCCGACGCCGAAGGTCCCCTCGTCGTATCCCTCGACCGATCGCATCTCCGACACCATGGAGATGCGCCCGCGATGGGACACGGACTCAGCCCGAAGGGTCGGTCCTCGTGTTCGTGCTCGTGCTCGTGCTCGTCCTCGAACCGGCCGGCACACCTTTTCGAGGGCCAGGCTCTGGGCTGGGCCCGATGGGTTCGATCGTGTTTGGACCTCCCGTACCGTGTGGGAACTGGGGTGGGGGATTGAGATTAAGATTAAGATTAAGATTAAGACTGAGATTACGGCCTCGTTTAAGAATCCGAGGACAAGGACTTCTGAAAGAAACTGATCCTGTTGTGCCTTCTGACAACCTGCCGATGCACCCCCCTACTGTTGGGATCGGGCGCGGAAGAAGGAAGGGGTTGAGGAACTGGGTGCGGGGACGGGGAAGATGAGGGGATTGGCGAAGAGGCGGTTGGTCCGGAGCGGTTGCCAGTGGGTGAGGTCGGAGGAGGATTCCAGGACGTAGGCGATGCCGGGGGCACCGTTGAGGTGGACCTCCCAGGCGGCGGTTGAGCCGGAGGGAGGTTTCAGTTGGAGCCAGCCGTGCGGCAGGGGGCCCTGGGCTGAATCCCGGATGGTGAGGGTGACCGATGAGGCGGCGCCAATGGACCAGGGCGGTTCGGTCAGGAACCACGCCGGGCCGTCGGTGGTGGGGCCTGGTTCCCAACCGGGGAAGTACACGGTGAACGGCGGGCCACCGTCGGTCCCTTCGCGGATGGCCTCGGCGGGAAGGCGGACCGTGAGGGTCAACGTTTCGGGTCCTTCTTCGGTGCCGTCGAGGCGGGTGAGCAGGTCGAGGGTTGCGACACTGGCACCCGGAAGGAACACCACCTCGCGGGCGGGAAGATCGTCGTAGTCGATTCCCGGGGTGGCCGTGCCGGTGAGGGTGAACGGTACTTCGAGCGGAGCGTCGGTCGGACCCGTCCGCTCAAAGCGCACCGTGACGGGGCCGGCGCCTTCGACCGTTTCGGGTTGCGACAGGGACACCCGGATTTCCGGGAGGGGTTCGGCGAGGAAATCGAGGTTTCCGATCGGTCCGGATTCCACCACGACAGGGGGTGTCCATCCGACGGGCAGGAGGCGGTGGTCCGGGTGATGGGCGGCGTTGGTGTAGGAGCCGGGGGCGAGGCCGGTGAGGGTGTAGGCGCCGTCCGAGTCGGTGAAGGTCCGGCGATGGGTGTGGCCGGTGGGGTTGCGGTAGAGGCGGCCGTTGTGGACTCGGACGCCCTGGACGGGTTGGCCCTGTGGATCAAGGACGCGGCCGGAGACGGCAACGGTGTGGGCGGGTGGGCCGACGGTGATGACCATGTGACGGCTGGCGACGCCGCCCTGTCCGTCACTGACTTCGCAGCGGACGGAATAGTGGCCGGGTTCCGGCCAGGCCTTGGCGACCTGTGGGGACGGGATCGAGGGGGAGTCGTCGTCGAAGTCCCAGAAGTAGGTCAACGGGTCGCCATCGGGATCGGAAGCCGAGGCGGTCAGGTCCACGGCGACGCCGGGATCGACCTGGGCGGCGCTGGCAGTCAGGGCGAGGGAGGGGGGATGGTTGCCGGGGGGCGGATCGAGGACGATGGCGACATCGGCCCAGGGACCGGCATCGTCGGATCCCACGGCGAGGCAGGTGAGCGTGAGACCGGCGAGGGGATCGGAGAAGGAACGACCCTGGGGCAGGGCCGCATCGCGCTGACGCCAGGGGGTGCCGGGGGTCATGTCGAGGAGGAGGGAGGAAGGAATCCCGGATCGCTCGACGGGGGACCAGTGAACGAGGAGGGCGGGGAGTGCGGAGGGGCTGCCGGGAAGTTCCTGGCGCAACTGGAGGTGGTAACGCTGTTCCCTGCCCTGGCGAACGGTGGGGCGGTCGATTTGAACAAGGTAGAGGGCATCGGGGGCCAGTTCCCCGGCATCGAACGGGCGCAGTCGCACGGTCTGGGAGGTGGCCACGACGGCGGTGTGGGCGGGTTCCAGCCAGAGGAGGGCGCGCTTGTAGATGGCGTTGATCTGGGCGGCGGTGCCGCCTTCACCGCCGGCCCCCATGAGATCGAAGACATCCCCGTACTCGTCGCTGCGTCCGAGGCCGATGATGCTGTCGTGTCCGATGCGGCTGGCGGGGTCGAACTCCGACGTGACGGGCAGGCCGTGGAGGGGGGTGGGGAAGGGCGGGGAGACGCGGGGTTCGTGGAGCGGCCCGGCGGTGGTCCAGTAATTGGCGTGGGGGAGGCCGAGGTTATGGCCGAACTCGTGGACGAGGATGGCCGGGCCGTCGATCTGGGCCCAGGCGCCGCGCTGGCCGAGGCGTCCGTAGCCGCCGGCCCAACCGGGGATGGGATGATGCCGGACCAGTTCGAGGTCGAAGTCCTCGAAGTCGAGTCCTTGTTCCAGCGCAGCGGCCCGGGCGTCGTCGAGGATCCGGGACGTGCCGAGTGGAGCGTATTCGTCGCGGGTGAGGGGCAGGGGCAGGTCGGGCGAGACGGTCCACTCGAACCGGAGTTTCCCGTAGGACAGCGCCTGGAAATGGCGATCCACGGCCTCCATGACCGTCCCGGCCTCGGCGACGGTGACGGGGGGGGCGATGTCGCCGGCGCACCGGACCCGAAGAAAGAGGACGCGGAGCGTGCCGATGGCCGGGACGGCGAGCCGGGCGGTCGGGGCGGACTGGGCTGTGGCGAGGGCGTCCCTGGGGCCGGGATGGGCGTCGGAACTGCCGCACCATGGAATCGCAGCGGTGGCGAGTTCGAACGGGTGAGGCGCGGGCAGGGCCGTGCGTCCCGGAGTTGTGGGTGAGACGGCAGCGAATCGGAGGGACGAGCTCTGCGAGTCCTCAACCCAACGTTTCACACCGTTGCGGCCTCGTGGAACTCGGCCCTCCGAAGCGCCGCTCAGCGGAGTTCCCTCCTCACCCGCAACTCCGGGATGCACCGTGGCCAGGGAGGAGACGACAACGAGCAGAGGGAGGGCAACGGCGTACCGGAACGTCATGGGAGGGTTGTGGGCTGTGGGAAGAACCGGAAGGGTCGCCGTCGATCAGGATTCGGCGTCCAGGGGATCGACGCCGAGCAGGCTGGTGCGATGGCAGCGGGGACAGCGGCGGGTGCCTGAGGCGTCGTCCCATTCGGTCTCATGGAAGCGTCCGCGCCAGCCGCACGGGGTCTCGGTGCCGGCGTAGCCCGTGATGCAGAACACATCACAATCGGGCCAGTCGCGTTCCGGACCTGGGTGGGGCGGAGGGTGGTGGGGTTCCATGGTCGGGCGTCAGGCGCCGCGATCATGGGTAGCACCGCGTGGGGTGCGGGGAGGATACGACTTCGGACTTATTGGGAATGGCGAATGGCGAATGGCGAATGGGGGATCGCGATTCGCCGGCATCCAGGCTGGGGAGTCCGTTCAGGTGCGGCGGGTCAGTTTGGTGACGCGCCCGACGGAGACCCACTCGACGACGTAGATGTTGCCGTCGTGGTCGAAGCAGGCGTCGTGGGGATGGATGAAACGGCCGTTCTCCCAGGTGTCGGGGCGGGTGCGCATGAGGAGACCGCCCTGGCCGCCCTTGTTGAGGACGCGATCGGTCCAGGCCTGGTCGTAGCCGAGGTGGGCGATGACCGTGTTGTCCCGGTTGAAGAGGGTCACGCGGGCGTGGAGATCGGGGCAGAGCAGGAGATCGCCGCGGGTGTCGAGGTGGGCGGGGAAGCTGAGGTCTTCGAGGGTCGAGAGGTACTGGCCGTCGAGGGAGAAGTATTCGAGGCGGGCGTTGGCGCGGTCGCAGATGCAGAGCTGGGGTTCGCGGCCGGGCCGGGTGTCCACCCAGAGGCCGTGGGGGGTGGCGAAGCGGCCGTGCTGATCGCGTCCGCCCTTGCCGCCGAAGCTGGCGAGGTAACGTCCGTCGGCGCTGTAGCGATGGATATGGCCGGAGCCATAGCCGTCGGCGACGTAGAAGGAGCCGTCGGAGGGATGGAAGGCGACGTTGGTGGGGATGAATTCCTTGCGGTCCTTATAGGCGCCGGATTCCCAGGGGGTGCTGAGGGCCCAGACGATTTCGCCCTGGAGGGTGGTCTTGGTGACGAGGTTGGCCCAGGTGTGGGTGAGGTAGAGGTACTCGGTGGAGCCTTCCTTCCGGATGTCGATGCCGTGGCCGACGGTGTGGATGTTATGGGCGCTGTATTCGTCGCCGAAGCTGCGGACGAACCGGCCGGCGGAATCGAAGACGACGATGCAATCCTGGTGGCGGCGTCCGGACGGGCCGGTGTTGTTCTTGATGTAGATGAGGCCTTCGGCATCGACGGCGACGCCGTGGGTTTCGCCCCATCGGATGTGGGTGGGGACCTCGCCCCAGGCGTGGTGGCATTCGTAGGTGTGTTCGCCCTGGCCGACGACGGCGGGCCGGCTGCCGGCTTTGTCGGCGGCACGGAGGATGGCGGGGCAGGCGATGGCGGCGGTGGCGGCGGACCGGAGGAAGGCGCGACGGTTCATGGAGTCTGCTGGGTGCAGTGGATGGGCGAGCTTCTATGCGGCCCCGGGGGCGGTGTCGAGCGGGGATAATGAAGGGACCCTCCGTGCGGTGCATCCCGGGGTTGCGGGTGAGGAGGCTGCGAATCGGAGGGACGAGCTCCGCGAGTCCTCAACCCAACGCTCCCCACCGTTGCGGCCTCGTGGAACCCGGCCCTCCGAAGGAGCCCGCCTTGGATGAGTGAGCCTACTCGGGCAGATGGGCGTCGGTGCGGACGTTGAGATCGAGGGCGACGGGGGTGCCGATCAGTCGTTGGAGATCGCCGCGGGCGGCGGCGCGGATCTTTTTGACCATCTGGCCGCCGGCTCCGATGAGCATGGCCTTGTAGCGGTCGTTGGCGACCAGGATGGTGGCGGTGATGCGGGTGCGGGGTTTGGCGGGGGGCTCGCGCTGCTCGGTGTCGGTGGCATCGAGGCGGACGGCGGTGCGATAGGGGACTTCCTCGCCGGTGAGGAGGTAGATTTTTTCGCGGATGCACTCGGCGATGCGGAAGTCGCGATGGGCGTTGGTGAGATCGGACGGGGGGTAGAGGGGTTCGCCGGGCGGGAGGAGGGCGAGGAGGGTGTCGATGAGGGGTTCGATGCCGCGGCGGGCGATGGCGGAGACTTCGGCGAGGGCGGAGTACTCGCCGGCGCGGGCGATCCAGGCGTCGCGGTGGGGACGTTCGCGCAGGTCGGACTTGTTGAGACAGAGGACGCGGGGTTGGGGGCAGTGGGCGAGGGTGTCGAGGACCATGGTTTCCTCGGGACCGGGAGGGCGGGAGGGATCGACGACGTGGATCACGAGGTCGATGCCGTCGAGGGCGGTGCGGGCGCGATGGTGGAGTCGGTCCACGAGGGCACTGGCGTGGGTCTTGAAGAAGCCCGGGGTGTCCACGAGGACGAGCTGGCCCTGGGGCCGGTGGACGACGCCGTGGACGGGGTGGCGGGTGGTCTGGGGTTTGGGGGAGACGATTGCGATCTTGGAGTCCACGAGGGCGTTGAGGAGGGTGGACTTGCCGACGTTGGTGCGGCCTATCAGCGCGGCGAGGCCGGCGCGGAAGGCGGCGTTGGGGGAGGACGACATGGAGGGGTCAGGACGAGGGAGGGTGCAGCTCGTCGTCGGATTCGGATTCCCAGCGGGGATAGACTTCCGGGGGAAGCTGGCCACGGCGGATGAGTTCGTGGAGATCACGGATGATGGTGCGGCGGGCGACCTGGAACTGGCGGGCGAGGGCGGAGATGTTGGGCCGGGTGGCGATGTCCTTGACGAGGCGGAGGATTTCGTTCTGGCGGCTGAGGCGGTCGGTGGAGCGGCTGAGGAGTTCCTGGATGTCGGCGCGGCGGGAGCGTTCGAGGGATTCGAAGGTGCGGACAATCTCCATTTCGCCGCATTCGCGGAGGGCGGTGTCGATGGTGCGGCGGAGTTCTTCGAGGTCCACCGGCTTGGACAGGCAGTAATGGGCGCGGCGGGGTCCCTGGAGGGCTTCGATCTGCTCATGGACGTCCATGGCGCCGCTGATGACGACGACGGGGACGTGGGGCATGGCTTCCTTCAGTTCGGGGAGGTAGTCGAGGCCGAGATCGCCGTCGTCGAGGATGTGATCGAGGATGATGAGATGGGGCGCGGTCTTGGCGAGCACGGTGAGCGCCTCCCGCCCCGAGCGGGCGCGGTAGAGTTCGAGATCGGCGAGGGCGTCCTCGTAGATCTCCGCCTGGAGGTCATCGTCCTCGACGATGAGGATGCGCGGCTTTTCCATGGAACTGACCGGCACGCTAGGTTGGGGCGGGGCGGTGGGGGAAGCGGAATGTGGGAAGGGGGTCAAGTCGGGCCGCCGAAGCGGAGGGCGCTGGCGGCCTGGGAGGCGAGGCGCCGGGCTTCGTCGAGGGAATCGGCGAGGGCGGTGACGTGGCCCATTTTGCGGCCGGGAGCGCTGGTGGCTTTGCCGTAGAGGTGGACGGCGACGCCGGGAATGGCGAGGGCGATGTCGAGACCGTGGGGCCAGCCGGGGCCGGAGGCGGCGCCGAGGAGGTTGACCATGACGGCGGCGGGGGCGCGCATGCGTGGGGAGCCGAGGGGCCAGCCGAGGACGGCGCGGACATGGTTTTCGAACTGGGAACAGGCGCAGGCCTCGATGGTGTAGTGGCCGGAGTTGTGGACGCGGGGGGCGAGTTCGTTGAGGGCGATGGAACCGTCGGCGGCGAGGAACATTTCGACGCCGAAGGTGCCGATGCCGCCGACGGCGGCGACGGCGCGGCGGGCGAGATCGGCGGCTTGATGGGCGAGCGGTTCGGGGATGGGGGCGGGGGCGTGGACGACGTGGCAGATGTGGTTGCGCTGGTGGGTTTCCACGACGGGATAGATGACGGCGGAACCGGACGGCGAGCGGGTGATCATGACGGCGAGTTCGCGTTCGAAGGCGAACCAGGCTTCGGCCATGAGGGCGTGGCGGTCGCCGTCGAGGGCGCACCAGGCGGCTTCGAGTTCGGCCGGGGAGCGGACTGTGGCATTGCCTTTGCCGTCGTAGCCGTTGCGTCGCTTTTTGAGGACCACGGGCCAGCCGGTTTCGGTGGCGAAGCGGAGGGCGTCGTCGCGGGTGGGGGTGTCGGCGAAGCGGGGGAGGGGGATGGCGTCGGAGGCGAGCGCCTGTTTCTGCCAGAGCTTGTCCTGGACGATCTTGACCGTGCCGGAGCCGGGGTGGAGGGGATGACCATGGCGTTCGACCACGGCGAGGGCTTCGGCATCGACGAATTCGTTTTCGAGGGTCAGGACATCGCAGAGGCGGGCCAGGCGGAGGAGATCGTCGGGGTTGTCCCAGTCGCCGATGAGGGAGTGGTCGGCGAGGCCGCTGGCGGGGGAATGTTCGCGCCGTTCGAGGATGGCAACGCGGCCGCCGAGTTGGGCGACGGCCTGGGCGGTCATCCTAGCGAGTTGACCGCCGCCGACGAGGCCCAGGGTGGGGGGATGGGGTTGGGTGGGGCGGGTCGGGTTGGCGGACATGGCGCGGGGGATTTCATGCCGGGCGGGGCCGGGAGGCAAACGCCGAGTTGGCGGCTTGTCGGTGGGGGCGGGGGTCCATAGGGTGCGGGACCGGGATGGGTTCCGAAGTCTGCATCAAGATGCTGAAGGCGTTGGGGGACGAGACGCGGTGGCGGATTGTCCGGGAACTGCTGGGTCGGCCGATGACGGTGAACGAGCTGACCGAGCGGGTGGGGGCGCCGCAGTACAACGTGTCGAAGCATCTGCGGATCCTGCGGGAAGCGGGGATTGTGGTGACGGAGAAGACGGGGAGCCACGTGGAGTGCCAGGTGCTGCCGGCATTTCGGCAGCGGCTGACGCGGGCCGAGACGCAACTCGACCTGGGCTGTTGCGTGTTCCGGTTCGACCGGCCGATGAAGGAGCCGGCGGGGTGAGCAGCGGGCGGCGATGGGTTCGGGAGTTCCGGGTGCGCGACTACGATCTGGGGGCGACGCTGGATTCGGGCCAGGCGTTCCGGTGGGTGTTTCGGGACGGGGCGTGGGAAGGGGTGGTGGGCGGGCGCTGGGTGCGGTTGTCGAGCGGGGAGGGCGTGATCCGGGCGGAGTCGGGGGTGGATCCGGGGAACTGGGAATGGTTGCGCGAGTATCTGCGGGTGTCGGTGGACCTGGAGGCCGTGCTGGCGACGTTTCCGCCGGATGCGGTGCTGGCGGAGGCGGTGCGGTCGTGTCGGGGATTGCGCCTGTTGCGACAGGATCCGTGGGAGTGTCTGGCGTCGTTCCTGATGTCGTCCACGAAGCAGATCCCGCAGATCCGGCAGGTGGTGGGCTTGCTGTGCGAGCGTTGGGGGAAGCCGGTGCGGGGGTCGGAGGGGGGGCCGATGTTCCATGCATTTCCCGAGGCCGGGGTGCTGGCGAAGGTGTCGGAGAGCGAATTGCGGGAATGTCGGATGGGATTCCGGGCGGCTTCTCTGCGGGCGGCGGCGGGGGCGGTGGCGTCTGGGAACCTGGATCTGGAGGGGTTGAAGGCCCTTTCCCTGAATGAAGCCCGGGCACGTCTGGAGGGGTTGCCGGGCGTGGGGCGGAAGATCGCGGACTGTGTGCTGCTGTTTGCGGGCGGCTTCGACGCGGCATTTCCGGTGGATGTCTGGGTGCGGCGGGCGCTGGGGGAATGGTATTTTCCGGGACGGACGGTACGGGCGGCGGAGATCATGGCCCTGGCGGAGGGGCATTTCGGTCCGTACGGCGGCTGGGCGCAGCAGTATCTGTTTCACGGAATCCGGAAGCGGGCGGGGAGGGTGGCGCCGGTGGCGGGCCTCGTGTGAGGATGGGGGCGCGATGCGGATGGACGTTTATTTCACGCCGGCGGAGTTCGGGACGTTGTCGGGGGAGGGGCAGCCGGGGACGGTGTGCGTGGTCTTCGATGTGTTGCGGGCGACGAGCACGGCGATTACGGCGTTGGACAACGGGGCGTCGGGGGTGGTGCCGGTGGTGACGATCGAGGAGGCGCTGGAGGCGCGGCGTCGGGACGGGGACTGTTTGCTGGCGGGGGAGCGGGACGGATGGCGGATTGGGCCGGAATGGACGGGGGGAACGGGGTTCGACCTTGGGAATTCGCCGCGGGAGTTCACGCGGGAGCGGGTGGCGGGGCGGCGGATTGTCCTGACGACGACCAACGGGACGCGGGCGTTGCGGGCGTGCGCGGGGGCGGAACGGGTGCTGGCGGGGGCGTTCCTGAATCTCGGTGCGGTGGCCGGGGCGATCCGGGGTTCGGGGATGGCGCGGGTGCTGGCGGTGTGCAGCGGGACGGGGGAACGAGTGGCGTACGAGGATGTGCTGGTGGCGGGGGCGTTGTGCGGGTTGCTGGAGGGGGAGGTGGAGTTTGAGGACGGAGCGTGGCTGGCGCTGGCAGCGTGGCGGATGGGGGTTGGGGAACCGGACCGGGGGGTGCGACGGGCGGGGAATGCGCGTCGATTGCTGGGGCGCGAGGCGCTGGCCGGGGATGTGGCGTGGTGCCTGCGTCAGGATACCACGGTGCGAGTGCCGGAATTGCGGGACGGTGTGTTGCGATAGAGGGCGGGCCGATGGGATTTCACTGGAGGCGGAAGGTGACGCGGCGCTGTCCCAATCCGGGGTTGTCGGGATCGTCCGGAACGATTTGAAGGCGTTCGGGCTCGATGGCGGGTGCGTCGGGGTCGGGGGCACGCTGGAGGAGATCGAGGACGGCCTGGGCACGGCGCAGGGCGAGGTCCTGAAGGTCGGCGGGTTCGATGCGGGCGATTTCGACGAGGCGCTGTTCCATCTGGTCGGCGGAGAGGGTGGGAGCCGGGGGGGACGCGGCAGCGACGGGAGCCGGGGCATCGGTGGGATTCGGGGATGGGGTGGCGGCACCGAACTCGCGGGCGTGGAGGAGTCCGACGAGGCGTTGGCGGACGTCCGGGGCGAGGAGCTGGCCTGGGGGCGGGGGCGGGGTGTCGGGTCCGAGTTCCGCGGCGAGGAGTTCGCGGAGGGAATCCTCGACGCGGCGGCGGGCGAGGGCCTGACGGTCGGAGGCGGGATCGAAGGACGGGAGGAATTCGAGGGTGAGGGCGGGACGATTGCGAAGGGCGCGGGCGAGGACGGCGACGCGGTTGGTCTGGGCGGGGGCGAGTTCGGCGGAGCCGGGAAAGAACTCGACGAATTCGAGGGTGTCACGGCTGCCGAAGAGGGAGCCGAGCATGGCGAAGGGGGCGGTGGCGACCTTGAGGATGGCGTTGCGGAAGGCCTGCCAGAGGATGGGAGCGACGCGGAACTCGGGGTTGGCGAGGCTGCCGGAGAGGGGCAGGTCCAGTTCGATGCGACCGTCGCGGTCCTTGAGGAGGGCGAGACCGAGCTTGAGGGGAAGGTTGATGGCGTCGGGGCTGTTGGTGCGGGGTCCGAGGGTGAAGCGGTCGAGGCGGAGGCGGTTGTCGGCCTCGAGCTGGTCGCCCTCGACGCGATAGCGGACCTGGGCATCGAGGACTCCGGCGGTGATGGGGTAGCCGGCGAAACGGATGGCGTAGGGGGTGAAGCGGGTGAGATCGGCGCGCTGGGTGGTGAGGGCGAGGTCGGTGCCGAAGGCTTCGGGGTCGAGGCGGACCTGGCCTTTGAGGGTGAATCCGGAGAGGGCATCGAGGCGCCCTGCCAGGTCGATCTCGGTCGGTTGGCGGTAGGGATGGGAGAGGCTGCGGATTTCGCCGTCGATGGATTCGACCTGGGTGCGGAAGCCATCGGCGTAGAAGCGGTCGGCGGCGATGAGGGAGAGTCCTTCGAGGCGAAGGGCGCCCAGGGCGACGGGCCAGGGCAGGGCGGGGGCGGAACCGGCGACGCGGGTGCCGGGATCGGCAGCATCAGTATCAGCATCAGCATCAGCATCAGCATCGGCATCGGCATCGGCGGGCGGAGAGGCTTCGGCGGGTGAAGGAGAAGGGGCGGGTTCCGGGGATTCGGGGGAGGAGCGGGTGAGTTCTTCGGTTTCGCGGATGAGTTCGAGGACATTGAGCTGGCCGTTGGAGGAGACGATGAGGCTGGTCTGGAGGTGGCGGACGGCGAGTTCATCGAGGGCGATGCGGTGGGGTTCGAGGGCGAGGTCGAGGCCGTTGAGTTCGACTGCGTCCCAGCGGATGAAGTCGGTGCTGTTGAGGGAATCGAGGGCGGCGACGTTGCGGAGGGCGAGGTTGCCGGTGACCTGGACGAGGGGATCTGCGGCGGCGCCATGGCCGTAGGTGGCGCGGAGTGATGCGACGAGGTGTCCGCGCTGGAGATCGAGGTGGGCGAGGCGGGCGAGGTAGGGGTGGAAGGGATCCACGGCGAGGTCTTCGAGGGAGACCGTGGCGGTGGCGCGGGTGGGCAGCACGGTGGCCTCGGCCTCGACGCGGAGGGTGCCGGCCGGCGACCAGGGGGCGGTCCAGTCGAGGGTGGCGGGTGGTGCGTTGGAGCGGTTGGACAGATTGCGGAGGGAAAGGGTCATGGGCCCGAGCAGGGCGGCGGCGGCGGGTTCGAAGGTGGTGTCGGAATGGGCGACGGTGAACCCCTCGATCTGGAGGGCTTCGAGGGTGGCCTGCCAGTCGGTGAAGTCGCGGACCAGTTCATCGATCACCTCCGGGCGGAGGAGACCCTTGACATTGGAAGGTTCGGACGGGGTGCGGCGGAGTTGGAGGGAACCGCCCTGGAGCCGCATTTCGGTCAACGACGCGGTTCGGGCCTCGAGGGAGGCGTTCAGGCCGCGCAGGTCCAGAATGGATACGGCGGCGAAGGGGAGGCCGTTGGTGCGTTCGGTGAGCGCGAGGTCCCGCAGGGCGATGCCGGCATGGTCGAGGTGGGCCGCCGGTCCGTCGGAGGACCAGGCCAGTCGGAAGGGGATTTCGAGGGAAAGGCGCCCGGACTCAAGCTGGAGGGGCGAGACGGCGGCGGCGTAGGGATCGTGTTTGGGGAGGGGCAGGTCCGAGAGTGCCAGGGTGCCTTGGGCGGCGAGCGGGGTGACGGCGAGGGTGCCGCGGGCTTCGAGGCGTTCCCCGGAATTGCCTTGGGCGACAAGGGACCAGGGAGCGGCCGGGCGATCGCGTCGGGTGGCGAGCTGCCGGGCTTCGAGGAGCAGGGGCGTCCAGCGGGTTTCGAAGGGGACGGGAGTGGCGGCGTCACGCCAATGGAGGGTGGCGTTGGTGATTTGGAGGAGGGCGAGGGAAAGGGGAAAGGGATCGGCCGGGGGCGGGGGCGGGTCGGCGGGAGGGAAGTGGGATTGCACCCGGTCGAGGAGTTCAAGGAGGTTGATCCGGCCTTCGGCGTCACGGTGGAGGTGGACCCATGGATGATCCAGGACGACTTCGCGGAGGTGCAGTTCGCCGCGCCAGATGGAGGCGATCTGGACGTCGGCGACCAGGTTGCTCCAGCCCATCAGGGGGACGGACTGGGGATCGGAGACCGAGAGGCCGCTGAGGGTGGCGCGGAGTGCGAAGGGATGGAAGCGGACCTGTTCCAGACGGACGGGGCCGCCGGTGAGTGCGGAGAGGCGTTGTTCGGCCTGGGAACGGACGATGCGCGGCAGCAGGAGGCCGGCAAGGAGGGCATAGAGGATGAAGGCGGCGGCGGCGAACGTGGACCAGCGGACGAGGCGCCGGGAGACGGGGGCCGGTTTCACGGACATGGGAGGAGGATAGGGTCCGGCCGGGGGAGGCGCCATCCTTGGCGATGGGATGAGGACTCGCGGAGCTCGTCCCTCCGAAGGGTGAAGCATGGAGGTGAAATCGGAGGGCCGAGTTCCACGAGGCCGCAAGGGGAGTGGAGCGATGGGATGAGGACTCGCGGAGCTCGTCCCTCCGAAAGGTGAAGCGGGGAGGTGAAATCGGAGGGCCGAGTTCCACGAGGCCGCAAGGGAGTGGAGCGATGGGATGGGGACTCGCGGAGCTCGTCCCTCCGAAGGGAAACGGGGGGGCTGGAAGTGCGGGGGCGGTTCCGGGTAGGGTTTGGGGCATGACGGACCCCCGTTATTCGAGGCTGGCCAAACTGCTGGTGGAATACTCGACGGCCGTGCAGGCCGGCGACGTGGTGTTGCTGGACATGATCGATGTGCCGGACGAGTTCTCGGTCGAGTTGATGCGGTCGGTGCGGGCGGCGGGGGGGACGCCGTTGATCGAGGTGCGGCACACGCGGGTGAGCCGGGAGATCATGCGGGAGACGGACGAGAAGCATGCGCGGCTGCTGAAGGATCTGGAGATGCACCGGATGCGGCGGGTGCAGGCGTACATCGCGGTGCGGGGGAGTGCCAATGCGAACGAGGCCTCGGATGTGCCGACCGACCGGCTGCGGCTGTATTCGAAGACGCTCCGGCCGGTGATCGATCACCGGGTGAAGAAGACGCGCTGGTGTGTGTTGCGCTGGCCGACGCCGAGCATGGCCCAGGCGGCGGGAATGAGCACCGAGGCGTTCGAGGATCTTTATTTCCAGGTTTGCACGATGGACTACCGGCGGATGGCCAGGGCCATGGAGCCGTTGCACCGGCGGCTGGGACAGGGTGACCAGGTGGAGATCAAGGGGCCCGGCACCGACCTCCGTTTCAGCATCGCCGGGATCGGGGCGCAGATGTGCAAGGGCGACCGGAACATCCCCGATGGCGAGGTGTTCACCTGCCCGGTCCGGGATTCGATCGAAGGGATGATCCAGTTCAACACCCCGACGTTGTACGCCGGGACGCGGTTCGACGATGTGCGGTTGGTGTTCCGGGGCGGGAAGGTGGTCGAGGCGACCTCGAGCAACACGGCGCGGCTCAATGAGATTCTCGATACGGACCCGGGGGCGCGGTACACGGGGGAATTCAGCCTGGGTTTCAATCCGCACATCCTGAATCCGATGTGCGACATCCTGTTCGACGAGAAGATCGCCGGATCGCTGCACCTGACCCCGGGCCAGGCCTACGAGGAGTGCGACAACGGGAACCGGTCGGCGGTGCACTGGGATATGGTGCTGATCCAGCGGCCGGAGTGGGGCGGTGGCGAGGTGTGGCTCGACGGGGAGTTGATCCGGAAGGACGGGTTGTTCCTGCCTTCGGATTTGCGCGGATTGAATCCGGACCGGCTGCGATAGCGGGGGCGGGGGCGGAGCAGAGGGCGAACCGGGTTGGCGGAAAGGCGAGGCTGGAATGGGTGCGCCTGTGGGTTCGAGGGATGGGATCTGCGACCCCTGGCGGGGTCGTGAGCAAGGTGGGACTTCTGACCGGGGGTCGAACCCGCGGAGCCGGGCTCGACCCCCGGCTAATCTCTGGAAACCCTGCGGGTTTCTGGGACCCGATCGAGGGTGCTGGAAGGGGTGCGCTTGTGGGTTCGAGGACGAGTACGAGTACCGCCCTTCGGGCTGAGTACGAGCATTGAGGAGGGAGCAAGGGGAGTGGAGCAAGGGGTTGAGGACTCGCGGGGCTCGTCCCTCCGATTCGCTGGCTTCTCACCGATAACCTGGGTATGCACCGGGCCTAAAGGGGACGCTCGAAAGGGTGTGCCTGCGGGATCGGGGGATGGGATCTGCGACCCCTGGCGGGGTCGTGAGCAAGGTGGGACTTCTGACCGGGGGTCGAACCCGCGGAGCCGGGCTCGACCCCCGGCTAATCTCTGGAAACCCTCCGGGTTTCTGGAACCCGATCGAAGGTGATGCTCCCAGGATCTCTGTGATCACTGGGAGCTCCGCGGTGACCCGTTTTGGTGCGCTTCATCAGACCTCCTTCGAGAGGGTGCACCCCAGGTTCTTGCATCAGGCCTCGTACTCGTACTCGTACTCGTAATCGCCCTTCCCCTTCGCCCTCCCCGGTTTCCATATGGAATGGGAGGTCCGGGCAAGTCTGAATCCATCGGGACATCGGTAAGGCGAGGCTCGAAGAGGTGCGCTTGTGGGATCGAGGACGAGTACGAGTACCGCCCTTCGGGCTGAGTACGAGGATTGAGGAGGGAGCAAGGGTGTGGAGCAAGGGGTTGAGGACTCGCGGAGCTCGTCCCACCGGGGATTTTGGAGGGATGGAATCCCGCCTTGCGTGGAGGCGACGGGGATCGGCACGCTGCGGGCGTCTTCCAACGAGGCCCTCAACCCGGAGGCGATGGCATGTCACTCGAAGCCCTGCTCGACGAGTATCCGAAGGAGATCACGATCAAAGGCGGCACGGTGTGCCAGGTACGTCCGCTGGAAGCGTCGGACGAATCGGCGTTCCATGCGTTCTTTCTGGCGGTGCCGGAGAGGGAACGGATGTTCATCAAGCACCGGGTCACGGATCCCGGGGTGATCCGGGGTTGGTGCGCGAACATCGATTACGGCCGCAACCTGCCGCTGCTGGCGCTGGCCGGGGACCGGATTGTGGCGGCGGCGACGCTTCACCAGCAACTGGGCGGCTGGAAGCGGCACATTGGGCGGGTGAGCGTGCTGGTGCATCCGGAGTTGCGCGGCCGGGGTCTGGCGCGGGGACTGGTCTCGGAGACGGTCGAACTGGCGCGCGGTGTGAGCCTGAAGAAGGTGGAGGCCGAGTTCATTGGCGAGCAGGAGGCGGCGATGAAGGTCTTCGCGCTGCTCGGGTTCAGCAAGCGGCTGGAACTTCCCGAGTACGTGGAGGACATGCAGGGCAATCCGCACGATTACATCCTGATGGACCTCGATCTGCGCGTGGACGAGGAATACGCGGGGATGGGGTGAGATCCGGACCCGGAGCGCTTGACGGGACGGCGGGGGGCGGGAGCACAGTGCCTTCATGACGACGACAATGCGGCGCGCGGCGCGTTGGGCCATGGCGGTATTGGGGGCGTTGGCGATGGGCCCGGCGGCTTCGGGAGCCGAGTGGCAATCGCTGTTCAACGGGCGGGACCTGGCGGGTTGGGTGCCGGTGCATGACGTCCGGTTCGAGGTGCACGATGGGCGGTTGCGTCTGGTGCGCGGAATGGGCTGGCTGCGGACGGAGAAGGAGTACGGGGATTTCGTGCTCGAGGTGGAGTTGCGTCCGCTGGTCGAGCGATACGACAGCGGGTTGTTTTTCCGGGTGGGACTGGAGGGGAAGCCGTGGCCGACGGATGGGTGGCAGATCAATCTGCGCCGGGATCTTTGGGGGGCGCTGATCCAGGGTTACCGGACGGTGCTGCGGTCGCCCGTCGAGGGGCCGGATGTGGACGAGGAGGAGCCGTGGTCGAAGTTCCGGATCGAGGTGCGGGGACGAAAGGCGACGCTGGAGGTGGATGGCAAACGGGTGTGGGAGTTCGACGGGATCGACCGGGAACGGGGCTACCTTGGCATCCAGGCGGAGGATCGGGTCTTCGATTTCCGCAGTCTGCGCGTGCGGGAACTGGATGGGGCCGGCGGCGAGGGGTGAGGGGGACGACGGGGGATTCCGAGGAAGGCGTTCGTTCCGATCCGGCGGCTGGCATTTCGGGGCTGGAAAGGGCTAGAACCGGGCATGCGCATTTTCTGGGTCTTGATTCCGGCGTTGGTTCTCGGGACGGGTTGCTCGACGACGCTGTCGCGTTGGGCCTGGGAACCGCTCTTTCCGGAGGAGGGTGTGCCGCAGGGGTGGACGGTGCGCGCCTGGAACGACGTTTCAAAGCCCGGGCCGGCGGCGTCGGTGTGGCGGGTGGAGAACGGGGTGCTGCGAAGCGGGGGCGCACGGGGGAACTGGCTGATGAGCGAGCGGGAGTACGGGGATTTCGAGTTGGAATACGAGTTCCGGCTGGGAGAACGGGGAAACAGCGGGCTGGCCCTGCGGGCGCCGATGGCGGGCGACCCGGCATTCGACGGGATGGAACTTCAGATGGCGGACTATCGATACAACCCGCAGGCGGCTCCGAGCGAACTGACCGGGGGCATCTATCGGGCGATTGCGCCGAGGCAGCAGGTGTATCGCCCGACCGAGTGGAATCATTACCGCGTTTCGCTGCGGGGAACGCGGCTGGTGGCGCGGCTCAACGGGGTGCTGATCCACGACGTGGATTTGTCCGGGGAGATCCAACCCATCCTGCGTCATGACGGCACCGGGGCACCGCCGATCCGGGATCGACCGCGACGGGGACACCTGGGGTTCCAGGAGTTGAGCCGGGACGACGGGCACGTGGAGATCCGCAATGCGTTCATCCGGGTTTACGATCGGGAGTGAGGCGGGGGAGGGGAATGGCTGAATGGCCATCCGCCCCTGCCTACGGGAGCAACTCGATGGTGCAGCCGGTGCGGATGGCTTCGAGGGTGGCGAAGGTGAGGCGCATGCTGCGGTGGGATTCCGCGAAGGACAGCGGGGCGCCGGCTTCGGCGCGGAGGTAGGCGGTCCAGGCGGCCATCTGTTCGGCGTGGCCCTTGCCGGCGAAGGTCTGGCGGACGGGTTTTCGTCCGCGATGAATCGTGAGGCGCTGGAAGTTCTCGATCTCGGCGACGAAGCCGGCCCCGAACACGGTGCAGACTTCCTTGGGCCAGGTGGGATCGCCTTCGGCGGTGTACACGAGCTGCGCGCTGGAACCGTCGGCGAATGCCACCTGCGCCGTCACGCTGTCGGCATAGGGCAACCGGCCCGAGGCGGGCCAGACCGTTTGTGCAGCGACGCGGACCGGGTCGGCTTCGAGAAGGAAGCAGAAGTAGTCGAGGAAATGGCAGGCCTCGCCCAGGACACGTCCGCCGCTTTCATCGGGATTCGCGTACCAGTGGGCGGGGTCGAGGCGTCCGGCCATGACGCGGAAGCTGACCGTCCTGGGGCCGGGCGCGGAGCGGAGGACGGCCTTGAGGGCGGCACTGGCGGGGGCGAAGCGGCGGTTGAAACCGACGTGAAGACCGACCGGGCGGGCGGCGTGGGCGGCGGCGATGCGTGCGAGTTCGTCCTCGGTGAGACAGAGCGGTTTCTCGACGAAGATTTCGCGTCCGTGGGCCAGCGCCTTGAGGACCATCGGGGCATGGAGATGATGGCGGGTGGCGATGAGGACGGCGGTGTCGTCGCCGGGTTCGGCGAGCACGGCGTTGGCATCAGTCGCGGCGCGGGGGAAGCCGAACTTGGACTTCACGTGGTTCGCGCTGAGCGGGGTCTGGTTGACCACGGTGCCCAGCGGGAGTTTCCCGGCGAGATGGGGCAGGAGCATGGTCCGCGCGAAATTGCCGGCCCCGATGACATCCAGGTGGCGGATGGGGCGGGAACGGCGGGGGGCGGGGGGCGGAGGACAGGGGGCGGAGGACGGAGGACGGAAGGCGGAGGGCGGAGGGTGGGGGGCGGAGGAGGGGAGGGGGTATTCGAGGACGACGCCGATGTCGGGGGCGCCATCGGCGAGCTGGCGATAGACCTCGAGGCAATCGGTGAAGGGGACTCGACGGGTGGTGATGCGGTCGAGGCGGAGGGCCCCGGTTTTCATCAGGTGGAGGCAGGCATCGAAGTTGCGCTGCTCGGTCCAGCGGACGTAACCGACGGGGTAGTCGGCGCCGCCCCATTCGTAGGCGGGATCGTAGCGGCCGGGTCCGTAGCTGCGGGAATAGCGGACCTCGAGTTCCTTCTCGTAGGTGGTTTTCCACGGCAGCTCGACGTGGGTGTTGCCCACCACGACGAGGCGGGCGCGGTCGCGGGCGGCGTCGATGGCCTGTTCGGTCGGCGTGTTGGTGGAGGTGGCGGTGGCCAGGACGACGGCGTCCACACCGAAGCCTTCGGTCCAGGCGCGCACGGCATCGGGGAGGGATTGGGATCCGAGGATGACGACCTGTTCGGCGCCGAGATCGGTGGCGACGGGGCGGCGGGCTTCGGCGACATCGACGGCCATGACGCGGCAGCCATTGGCGGCGAGGAGATTGGTGACGAGGAGGCCGACCAGGCCCTGGCCGATGACGAGGACGCGGTCGCCGAGGCGGGGTTCGAGCTGGCGGACGGTCTGGAGGGCGATGGAGGCGATGGTGGTGTAGGCCGCCTGCCAGGTTTCGACGCCGTCGGGGATGCGGGCGGCGAGGAGATCGGGGATGGCGACGTATTCCGCGTGGAAGGCGCATTCGGCGCCGCCGCAGGCCACGCGGTCGCCGACGCGGAAGCGGGAGTGACCGGGATCGACGGCATCGACGATGCCGGCGGCGCTGTAACCGAGGGGGGAAGGGGATTCGAGGCGGTTACGGACTTTGTCGAGGGCGGCGCGCCAGCCGAGATTGCGGGCGGTATCGAGGACTTTGCGGACCTGGTCGGGGCGGGCGCGGGCTTTTTGGAGGAGGTTCATCCGGGCCTGTTCGACCTTCATGCGCTCGGTGCCGGCGCTGATGACCGAGTGGGCGAGGCGGACGCGGAGGCCGCCCGGGGGCGGGGTGGGGAGGGGGACTTCCTGGAGTTCGAGGCGGCCGTCCTGGTACTGGGCGAGTTGCTTCATGCGGGGAATCAGGGCTGGGCGAGGCGGCTGACCAGCCAGCGGTGTTTGCCGCGGGCGGTCTTCTCGGTATCGGGGACGGCGCGGCACGTGACTTCGAAGTCGTCGCCGAGTTTGCGTTGGATGCCGTCCCGGATGAGGTCGAGCCGGGAGGCATGGAAGGCGGGGGACGGCACGTAGCGGAACTCGGCGATGCCGGGTTCCTCCTGGAAGAACTGCACGGCATAGAGCCCGTCGAAGAGGGCGTCGTGCATGTTGAAGGCGGTGAGGGAGATGCGGCGGCCGGAGCGACTGACGAGGAACTCCTGTTCGCGTCCGGCGATTTCGGCGGCGGCGGGCCATGGAAACTCGAGGTCGCCGTCGGTGAGGGGATTGGCGAGGCGGACGTAATCGCCGGTGCGGTAGCGGATGAGGGGCATGGCGAGGTTGTGAAAGGACGTGCCGATCACCTCGCAGAAGCCGTCGGCGTCCGGTGGGCCGAACTCGACATAGCCATAGGCGGGCCAGAAGTAGAAGAGTTCGGAGTGGTGACCCTCCGCGGCGAGGACGACGCGTTCGGCGTGGCCGTACCAGCGGTAGATGCGGCAGCCGAAGACCCGTTCAAGGAGGCGTTTTTGGGGGAGGTTGAGGCGTTCCGATCCGGCGAGGACGCAGCGCAGGGGGACCCGCCAGGATTGACCGGAACGTTCGAGGAACCCGGCGAGCTGGAGGGCGGTGGAAGGGTAGGCGTGGAGGATGTCGGGACGGAACCGTTCGATCGCCTCGAGGTAGTCGGGGAGCCGGGCCTCGGTGAGGTGCGAACTCGAGAGCAGCAGCCAGTCGCGGGTGGCGTCGTGGGTGGCGATGCGGCCGTCGGCGCGGTCGGTGGTGACGTGTCCGCGGATGACCGCGAGCCGGGCGCCGGGGGTGTAGCCGGCGCGGGCCCATTGCGCTTCGAGGAAGGCCTGTTCCTTCGGGCGGCTGACGCCCTTCTGGAGATAGAAGCCGACCGGCACGCCGGTGGAACCGCCGGTGGTGACGTAGAGGCGCCGTTTGGCGGGGACGGCGGAGGAAGGCATCCCGGCGAGGTGCTGTTGGAGGTCGGCCTTCCCGGTAAAGGGACAGCCCGCGAGGTCTTCGCGGGACCGCATGAGTTCCGGTTGGAAGCGGGCCTCGGCGAAGCGGCGCTGGTAGAGGGGCGAATAATTGCCTGCCTGAATGAGGACCTGCCGGAGCTGGCGGAACTGGTATTCGGCGAGGGTGTCGGAATCCCACGACACACACTCGCGGGCCAGGCGCTGGAACTCCGGGTAGCGTGCGCCCCAGCGCCAGCGGGACGGGAGTTGACGATAGGACCAGCCCGCCGCGCGCTTGAGGCCGTCGGGGAGGCGTTCGTAGAGGGAGAGCAGCGGGTAGAGGCGATCTTCGAGACTCATGGGAAGGGTCTCACCGTGCGCGAGAACTGCGTCGGGCGCGACTCACAAGGTAGCCGCGGGGATCGGCCTTGAGGAGGCGGGAGGTGGAGCCGGGGATCTGGCGGGCCATGGCGCGGGCGACGGCCTCGGGATGATCGAGGGTGAGGCAGATGATGGTGGAACCGGAGCCGCTGAGCCATCCGCCGAGGGCACCGGCCTTTTCGCCGGCGCGAAGGACTCGTGGGAGCTGGGGGATGAGCGGTTCGCGGTAGGGTTGATGGAGGCGGTCGTCGAAGAGGCCGCGCAGGGAATCGTGGGCCCGCAGGGCGAAGGCGGCGGTGATGAGGCTGACGCGGGTCAGGTTGTGAACGGCATCGGCCTTGGAGAAGGCATCGGGGACGCGTTCGCGGGCGGCCTTGGTGGACACCTCGAAGGGGGGGATGAGGGTGACGAAGGTGAGGCGGGGATCGACCGGAAGGCGCAGGCAGCGCGCCTCGCGGCCCACCAGGGTTGCGGCGGTGAATCCGCCGAAGGTGGCGGGGGCTGCGTTGTCGGGGTGTCCTTCGAGTTCGGTGACCTGCTGGAAAAGGTCCTGACGGGAGAGGCCGGTTTCGGCCAGGGCATCGAGGGCGGCGACCACGCCGAGACGGACGGTCACCGAGGAGCCGAGGCCGCGGGCGATGGGGACCTCACCGGAGAGATGGATGTCGAAGCCGAACGGGCGTTGACGGGTTTGGCGGAAGTAGAGGGCGGCCGCCTCCTCGATCACCGCCAGGGCGCCGGAGCGGGCGTCCCCGGCGATGGGGGAGCTGAGGGTGACGCCGGCGGTTGGGATCCGGGTGACGCGGACGTGGTTGTGGAGTTGGAGGGCGATGCCGAGGGTGTCGAAGCCTGGGCCCAGATTGGCGGTGCTGGCGGGGACGCGGACGGTGACGGACGGGGTGGGCATGCGGGGCGGGGGGTGGGAATAGGGTCGGGGAAGGCGGTCGGGGTCGGACTCAGTCCTCGGCCTTGAGGTCGCGGTGGAGGAGATCGCGGACGCCATCCTGGACGCTCTTGCCTTCGAAGAGCATGGCATGGACTTCGGTTACGATCGGGACATCGACCTGGTGGTGGTGGGCGAGGCGGAGGGCGGAACGGGTGGTGGGGACGCCTTCGGCGATGGACGTCGTGGCGGCGGTGGCCTGTTCGAGGGACTGGCCGTGGCCCAGGCGTTCGCCGAGGGACCGGTTGCGGCTGATTTTGGAGAAGCAGGTGACCGTGAGATCGCCGAGGCCGCTGAGGCCGGAGAAGGTGTCCGGGAGTGCGCCGCAGGCGACGCCGAGCCGGCGGATCTCGGACTGGCCGCGGGTGATGAGGGCGGCCTTGGCGTTGTCGCCGAAACCGAGGCCATCGCCGATGCCGGCGGCGATGGCGATGACGTTCTTGAGGGCGCCGCCGAGTTCGACCCCGAGGCGGTCGGGGCTTCGATAGACCCGGAAGGCGGGGCGATGGAAGGCGGCCTGGACGAGTTCGGCGATGGCGGGGTCTTCGGAGGCGACGACGACGGCGGTGGGGACACCCCGGGCGACCTCGGGAGCCAGGCTGGGACCTGAGAGAGCGGCGACGGGGGCATGGGGGGCGAGTTCGCGGAGGATGCCGCCCATGGTGAGGCCGGAGGCGAGTTCGATGCCCTTGGTGGCGGTGACCACCGGGCAGCGGAGGTCGCGGAGTTCGGAAGCGACGTCGCGGAAGGCCTTCGAGGGAACGACCATCAGGACCAGGTCGGTCCCGCAGATGGCGGCTTGAGGATCGGGTTCGAAACGCCAGGAGCGCGGGAGGTCGAGCCCCGGGAGATAGGCGTCGTTTCGGCCGGTGCGGGCCATCCCTTCGAGGTGGGCGGCGTCGTGACCCCAGAGGGTGAGCTGATGTCCGTTCTGGTCGAGGACGAGCGCGAGGGCGGTGCCCCAGGCTCCGGCGCCGAGCACGGTGACGTTCATGGGGGCGGGGAAGGGGCGGGGGACGAAGCGGCGGCGGGGGCGGACGCCTTCCGTCCCAGGCGGGGTTCGGTGCCGTCGAGGAGGCGGCGGATGTTGGCGCGGTGGCGGACGAAGGCAAGGACGGCGAGGGCGAGGCTGAGCCCCAGGAGGACCGGATGCGGGTGCCAGTACCAGGTGGCCAGGGGAAGGATCGTGGCGGCGAGGAGGGCGCTCAACGAAACGATGCGGGTCAGCCCGAGACTGGCGAGGAAGACAGTGATGACGGCCAGGAACGACCAGGGGACCAGGCCGAGGAGGACACCGGCGGAAGTCGCGACACCCTTGCCGCCCTTGAAGCGGAGCCAGCAGGTGTAGTTGTGCCCGAGGACGGCGGCGAGGGCGCCGGCGACGGCCAGCCAGACGGGGACGGTGGCGGATCCGGCGGTGGAGGGGTGGGCCAGCCAGCGGCAGGCGGCGTGGGGGATGACGGTGCAGCCGACCAGTCCTTTGAGGGCATCCATGGCCAGCACGAACGAGCCGGCGGGTTTGCCGAGGATGCGAAGGGCGTTGGTGGCGCCGATGTTGCCGCTGCCGACCTGGCGCAGATCGACACCCCGGGCGCGCCCGACCAGATACCCGGTGGGGACAGACCCGAGGAGATAGGCGCCGGCGACGGTGACGAGGGCGGGAACGACCACAGGTCAGTGAGGGGTTTCCTCGTAGTGGCGGGCGAGGATGTCCTCGCCGAAGTCCCCGTTGAAGTCGCGCCAGACCGCGTGGATGTGATTCGCGTTGTTCTGGGTGTTGTCGTACTCGAGGAGGAAGGTCGGACCCTGCACGCGGTAGTAGTGGCCCTGGCCGGGAAGGACGGAACCGGCCCAGGCGAAATGGATCTGGTCGAAGCCCGCCTCGTCGATGCGGGCGAGATCCGCGTCGGCGACTTCCTGTCGGGACCGGCGGACGAACTCCTCGATCAGGGACCGGAGGAGCTTCTTCTCCTCGTCGTTCATCCGGGCGGCGGCGAGGCCATTGGGGGAAAGCGGGGTGGCCTTGCGCTGGGCGCCGGTGAGAATGTCCGGCGGGGCGGTCCCGGAGAAGACGGCCACACTTCGGCGTTCGGGGGGGAGGAGAAGGATGAGCTGGCGGCCAAGATCCTCTTCGGCGGCGAGGACGCGGAGGCCAGCCCGGGGGCCGGATCGGACTTCGGCCGGGTTGGTGCCGAAGAAGGACGGGGTGGAGGCGACGTGGTGCCCCTTGATGAGGGTGAAATTGACCGAGAGGTGGTGGCCTTCAACGCGCCAGCCCCAGGTGCCGGTCGCAGTGGGCTGGCCGAAGATCGTCCAGTAATAGTCCTCGGGATCGCGGTTCGGACCCCGGCCCTGTTCGAGATCGAGGAGGATCTGTTCGAGGCTCATGATGGTGGTCGCCTTGACGAAGCCGCGCTGGCTCATGCCGGAGGCGAGGAGGGCGGTGGCCAGGTGGCGTTGGGCGGCGCCGAGGTCCTTCCAGGAGACGCCCTTCCGGCCGCGGGGGATGAAGTGCCAGTTGAACCGTTCAGGATCCTCGAGGCTGTAGGTGGCCCGCTCCCGCTGGGCGGAGTCGAGGGCGGCGAGGAAGGCCCGGGCCGCCTCGGCCATCTCCGTGGCCGGAGCGTGGGCGCGGGCGGCGTGAGGCAGAACGAGGGCGATCGCCAGGGCGGCGGCGCCGATGGAGGGCAGGCGAAGCATGGCCCGAGAAGCTCGCGGGCCGGGGCAGGGTCAGGCAATGGGAAAATGGACCCCGTCGCAGGGGCGGGCAGGACGATTGACCCAGTCCTGAGGGGATTGGTCCGAGGTTCTTGGACAGGATGAACAGGATGGAGCGGAGCAACCGACAGGGAGCTCTCGACCCACCGCGAAACCCGGCAGGCAGGCGCCTCGTCTGCATCCTGTAGCCTCCCTGCTCCACTCGATACGGATACCGACCCCGACCCTCGAAACGGCATGCACCCCATTGGGACGATCGCCTCATTCCTCGTCCGCCGGGCGTCTGGCTCCTTGGCATTCGGTGTGAGCAGAGCGTGATGGGCAGACGTCAACGGTGCGGGCATCCCGGCCAACAGCACGGCCTGCGCATCCCTCCACGCATCTTGTCGATGCCAACCTCGATGCGGCGCCTTCTGGTGGCTTCCTGCCTGGCCGAAGTCACCCAGCAAATCCACTCGTTACGCGCCAGTGGGGTGAGATCGGCCCAGAGGCTCCTGGCAGCAGCATCGACCTCGATGGCTTCCCGGAAATCCGGTGGCAGCCTATGGACGATGCCGTCCGCGAGTCTTCGAGTGGTCATAGTTCAGAGCCTGTCTTGTTCGCCGTAAGGAATACTCATCACCAGAGCCGTCCGAACCTTCTGCGTGACTCCGAAGTCCACCTGCCAAACCTCCCATCGCTCCGGCACCTCAAGCCTCCTCGTTGTCCAGGTCGCGGAACGATGCCGAGGCAAGGGAAGCGAAATCGTCGTCGGTGAGGTCCTCCGACGTCGGTGAGGTCCTCCGACATTGGAACACCCTCCATGATCTCGCGGCGCAATTCCTGGCGTTCGGAATCAGACGAACGCTCGAATTCCTGAAGAATCTCGGCAACTGCCACTGTCATGGGAGAATCGTACGGTGTTCGAGGGGTGGGGCAGGGGCGGAATCCGTCCACCGACTGGTTCGGACTTCTGCGCCTATTCGACGGGATCGCGCATCATCTGGCGGAGTTCGGAGATCTCCATCCGTAGTCGCAGGCATTCGCGGGCCAGGACCTCGACCATGTCTGAAGACCTGATGTAGCCGGTATACGCTGCCGTCTCCAACTTCGTCTGATCCTCCTCTCGCTTAGATGTCATCGGGCGCCTGAAAGTTCACCGTGGCGGGGTTCCCGGGGCGGTCCGCCACGGGATGTCTGTGCAACCTCAACCATGGTTCCCATGCATAAAAAAAGTCCTCTCCCCATGCAATCCTGAAGCGCTTCGCCGACGATCTGGCGCTGCTGCCGCTCCAACCCCGCAGTCAGCGCTCCTATTGGGCCTGCGTCCGACAGCTCGCCGAACACTTCGGCCGGTCTCCCGACCCGCTCCGCCCCCCGCATTCTCCACATTCCTTCAGGGCTGGTCGCAATCATGACTCTGATTCCGGATAGAAGAATTGTGTCATCCAAGCCGCGTACTTCAACAGGCAAAAAGCAGCGAGCAACGGCCAAATGCACGTGACAATCATCGCAAACGCATTCTGTGCACTGCCAAATATGCCAGTGAACAGCATCGGGAAGAATGACAAGCCGCGATAAAGAAAAATCAGTCCAAGAACCCGGACTGCCAGTTTGAATATGTCTCTTGGATTCATAGCTGAGTGTGCGACCCGCTGACAGGCTTCCCACCCGAGGGTGACCCGGAGTGCATGCCGGCGAATAGACCGGACAACAGATTGAAAATCCTGGAAAGCGCATGGCAGACAAAAGTCAGTAGCAGACAGGGTATTCCAATGAGCCAACCGTAGGTAAGGATCATGAAAACTGAGGCCACCAATCCGATAATACTCGCGACAAGAGCGAGGACTTCCATGCGATCTGCGACATGGCGCCGTTCATAAATTTCTGTGCGGTTCATATGGGGTGCGTCGTTTCGCTGCGATTGAGGAGTCCTCTGGCAAGAATGAGGTTCTCCCGCCGAACGTCGAGGTGTGAGACCGGCGGGGTGCATGGCGATCCAGCGGATATGCCGGTCCACCTCGTCGCGATAACGCAGTCCCAAGCCCGCTTCTTGCTCGTCGTAGTAATCAGCCGCATCCTCGAACTCATGAGCTGCCTCGGGCAGGACGACGATCCTCATGGCCCCAGTCGCCGGTCCACCCGGGCGAGCACCTGCTCGTAGGGTATCCCTTCGGTGCGGCCTTCCTGCACCGCATGAACCCGCTCGGAGAGCTCCGCATCCCAAGCCCGTTGTCCGTCCTCGTGAGCGGCTGGTTCGTCCATCTCAATGAGGAACCTCACCAGCGCAAAGCGTTGATGACGAGGCAGATCAACCGCATCCCTCGTGACCTTCTCCAGTGCCGTACTCATGGCGCAAGACTACGTCACCGACCGCCGCTGTCCAGACCTCCATGCAGCCAACGACAAGCTATGCGACGCCGACCGAACGGCCAAGCCTATGAACCGCTGACGCTCCCGGCGTTCGCATGAGCGATTTGTTCGGTCCTCATTCGTTTACGATCCGATACTCGGAGGAGCAAGAGGCTGCAATTTGCTCGACGATCTGAAGATCTGCATCGAGCGCTACTAAAATGGGATCATCCGGGACATGATATATTCCGATATGACATGCGGCATCAGTGTACCGACTCATTCATGTGGAACGGTACACCACCGTAACGACAGTCGTATAAGGTCGGGGCTCGCCGTCTTGCACCAGTCTCTCAAACCTGAATCTCTTAACAGTCTCCAACGTAAACTTCGTGAGCCGCTCGCTGACCTCGCTGCTGGTAGCAGCCCCCTGGCTGCTGATGATCTCAACGTCTCCAGTCTCCCCAGCCTCGTCCACATACAGGCGCATCATATACCCAATCGGGGCTCGCGCCTGAGCCCACGCCGGGAAATCCACTTTCATTGCCGTAAGGATTGTCGGATTTTCCCAATAAACTGGCGCGGAGGAATCCACCGGACGGTGAATCACTGGTTTGTCGTAAGAACTGGCGTGTTGAATCTCCACATTGCCTGCCGGATCGCGAGAACAGCCGGATGGCAGAAGACACAGTGCGACACTGGCGAGGAGGGCCAATGGCAGGAGTAGCGGGACACTTCTGTTGTTCGTGTTCATATATTGTATAGTCCTGGGAGTTATTGTTTGGCCCAATGTCGAGGTGAGGGATCGGTGCCGGGGAACCCAGTCCAGCCGCGAGTCAAGGGCCAACCCTCTTCACTCGCCAGACAAGGTGCACGGCGGGCAGCGATTCGCTCGACCGTCTGGTTGAACCATTCACGTTTCAATCTGGCTTCTCGTATCTCAACGCACGCAGCCTGTTGGGCTTTCTCGAAGGTGCCGGAATATCTAGGCTCCCAAACGGGGTCTCCAAGGGGCGATTTAAATCGAGTGCGTGCATGAAGAATGCGACTCGAACATCGCCGCGGAAAAACTCCGGACGCTTAGAAAGCTCAGAACTTCGAGCCACAATCTTCGTGCCGTCCGCACTCAGCAATGCCTCCATCCAGGGAACCTGCCAGAACGAACGTCCAACTCCTTCTTTGGGTTGAGTGATCGCCCCAAAATCAAAAGTAGATTCCAGGCCCGAGATCATCATCTCAATCAGGTGGCATTTCTCCCGCGCTCGGACGGGGTACATGCCGAGAAGTGTCGCCTTGCCTTTCTGATGGACCGCAGGATTCGCTTTGCGAGCATCTGGATGACGCAAGTCGGTCTCCATATCCTGGAAAAGCTGCCGCAACTTGTCCGAGATCGGAAGGTGGTCCGTCGAGTGAGGCGCGTTGATGCCTAGGTCTTGCTTCGGCACGGTTGGATTGGAGGCTTCGTGATTTGTGGTCATGCATCCACTGAAGAGGAACGTAATCGCGACAAGCAACGCCATCGGTTGTAGGCAACTGCACATGCGGTCCAACGTTGATTAGACTGCCAAGAGGTTGGTGAAATGGGTTCTTGATTGTCAACGATGGATTGGGTTGGGTAGCCAGGCTGCAAAGTGGGCGATCCATGAAGCAGAGGCTGAGGGAAGGACGGGGAGGGTGATGGGGTTTGGGGGTGGGGAGGCAGCGAAGGGGTGGGGCGAGTTTCGTGGGGTCTCAGCCCATTGCTCCACACCCTTGCGGCCTCGTGGAACTCGGCCCTGCGATTTGATCACTCCGCTTCACCTTTCGAAGGGGCGAGCTTGTTGGGGTTCAAGCCAAGGCTCGACGCCGTTGCGGCCTCGTGGAAGCCGGTCCTCCGAGGCGACGGGTCGCGAGATTCGGGAACTTCCCCATGACTCCGGGGTGCACGGGTCTTGATCCTGGTCACTGCTTCGCGCCGGACGCATCGCCTGCTCGATTCTTGCAGCGAGGGGCTGCGACCCCGTGCGGGGTCGTGACCGGGGAAGGGGATCCACTTCCGGGGGTGGAACCCGCGAAGCCGGGTTCGACCCCCGGCTAATCTCTGGAAACCCTGCGGGTTTCGACGGGTGGTGTGAGTGAGCTTGTGAGCTTGTGGCGCTTCCTAGTCCCCAAGGATGAACCGAGGATTTTCGGACAGGAATTGCAGGATTAACAGGATACAGAAGGGCGGTCTGGCTGGCGGGGTTCGCGGTGGGTCGGGAGCTCCACACAAGTCTGTTGCTCCGGTCCATCCTGTTGATCCTGTCCAAGAGCCTCAGAGCAGATCCCTCAGGACGTGATCTTAATCTTAATCTTAATCTTAATCTTAATCCTAATCCCCAGTTCACATGAGGAATTGCAGGGCGGAGCAGGATCGAATCGGACCGGGTCCGTTCAAAGGCGACAACGCAAGAGGGTGAGCCTGTCGGTTCGAGGCGAGGACGAGGACGGGGACCGCCCTTCGGGCTGAGTACGAGAATCTACAAGGGAGGGATTGGGCGGTTTAGAAAGGGCTGGGAGATGCCCCTTTTGTTGCAGCAGGCGTCGTATTCCGACTCCGACTCCGACTTCGACTCCGATTTCGATTTCGATTTCGATTTCGATTTCGATTTCGATTCTGAGGCGGGGGGTGCGTCAGCGGGTGCGGGCGCGGTAGAAGCGGCGGGATTGGCCGACGGCTTCGAGGTCGAGGAGGTTGATGATGCCGCTGGAGGAGCTTTGGGAGCCGATGACGGACCAGGGGCCGGCGAGGGAGGGGGCGGCTTCGAAGTCGTAGGTGACGCCGGGTTCGCCCTGGAGGGTGAGTTGTCCGCCCTCGGAGAAGAGGGTGAGGGTGAGGGTGGGTTGCTGTCCGCCGGAGCCGGAGCCGGAGGGCGGGGGGAGGTAGAGGTTGTCGAGGAAGGCGGCGTCGAGGCCGCTCTGGAAATTTGGATCCTTGGTGTAGCGCCAGGTGAAGGTGTGGGTGCCGGCGCTGACGTTGAAGGTGACGGTCTGCCAGGGGACCTCGCCGGACCAGCGACGGACGACGGTGTCATCGATGAGGAACTCGAAGAAGTCCCAGGCCGGTTCGGTGCTGACGCGGACATCGAACGAGGCGGTGCCGGAGCCGGTGTTGGTGGTGAGGGAGAGGACGGCGGTCTGGCGGTGGTCGATGGGGGGGGTGCGCAGGGCGAAGGAACCGGCGGCGACGACGTTGGTCTGGACGATCCAGGGCGGGTCGCCCTGGGTCCAGGGGATGCGCGAGAGGTCGCCGGTTTCGAAGTCGTCGGTGAAGCGCACGGTGCGGAAGCGCGGGGTGACGCGGAGGTTGCGGTTGATGGCGATGTCGATGGGGTTCTGGGTGGAGGCGACATCGCCTTCCCAGCCGACAAAGGCGAAGTCGGGCTGGGGGACGGCGGTGAGGGTGACGCGGGCGCCGGACGGGAAGGCGCCGCCCGGGGGTGAGACGGCGCCGCCGTTGGCGGGGGAGACGGTGAGATTGAAGAAGGTGCCGGCCTGGAGGGGGGTGAAGACGTACTGGAGCCCGAACTCGCCGACGGCGGCGCCGAAGGCGTCCACGGCGATGCGATAGACGGTATTGCTGCTGACGAGGAGGGAGGTTTCGCTCCAGGCGACGCCGGGGAAGGCGTCATCGTTGCTGACGAGTTCGGTGAGGTTGGTCAGCGCGTTGCCGATGTACACGGCGAGGAGGGTGTCGAGGGGGGAACCGGAGGTGGTGAGATCGAGGCGGCCGTCGGACGGGGCGCGCCACCAGTACCAGACCGAGCGGCCGCCCTCGTTGCCGGCGTGGAAGGGTTCGCCGGATTCCTTGATGGCCTGGCGGTTGTGGGCGGCGACGAAGCCGCCGGTGCCGGGGAGCTGGGAGGCGAGGGCGAAGTAGGTGTTGGTGGGATTGAGGAAGCGGACGACGACGCTGTCGGCCTGACTGGCATTGCCGGCGAAGTCGTGGGCGACGGCGCTGACGATGTTGGTGCCTGGGGGGAGGGCGATGACGGCGGACCAGGCGTCGGTGCCGACGGCGTTGGTGACGACCTGGCCGTTCAGGCGCAGGACGACATTGCTGACGCCGGAGTCGAGGGGGAAGGGTTCGCGGGCGGAACCGGTCACGGCGAGGAGTTCGTCGGTGACGAGCGAGTCCTGGGCGGGCGTGAGGATGGCGACGACGGGGGGGCGGGTATCGGGCGTGCCGCCGGGGGCGACGCGGAGGCGGACGCGGCCGAAGCTGTTGGAGTCGAGGCCGGAGACGGCGATGCGATAGGTGAGGCCCTGGGAGGCGTTGAAGACTACGTTGGGGGGGAGGCGATTGGCGGTGTCGTTGGTGGAGGAGGCGACGCTGACGAGGTTGGTGAGTCGGTCGCCGCGATAGACGGAGAGGATGGCGGGGAACTCGGTGCCGGCGAGGTCGAAGAGGACATTGCCGCTGGCGGGGGCGGACCAGGTCCACCAGATGCTGCGGTCGTGGCCGGGGACGCTGGCGTGGCTGGGTTCGCCGCGTTCGAGGGAGGCGTACTGATTGGTGCCGAGGGTGGTTTCGCCGGCGCTGAGGAGTTTGAAGGCGTTGGTGAAGCGATCGTTGGGGGGGCGGGGGACGACGATGTAGGTCCTCTCGGTGCGATTGCTGATGACGACCAGGGGATCGGCGGGGGGTTCGGTGATGGCGGTGGCGAGTTCGACGCCGATGAGCTGGATGGCGATCGTGATCGGGGTTCGTTCCATGACCAGCGGCGTGAGGAGTTCGCCGACGAAGACGCCATCGTCATCGCCCGGGTTGAAGGAGAACTGGTTGGTGCCGAGCTGGCCGGTGATGACGATGTTGGTGAAGTCGATCCAGTTGCTGATGGTGACCGAGATGCGGTTGGTGGTCTCGGTGATGAGGATCGCGTTGTTGGTGGGCGCGACGGAGTACTCGAACTGGAGGGTGTTGGTGGGGTCCGGGGGGATTTCCTGGGCGGGTGCGAGGGCGGCGGCGCCAAGCAAAAGGGAGCCCGCAAGAAGTCGCCGGAGGGTCAGCATGGGGGGGACCTTAGGGGAGGCGGCGGAATCGAACAACCCCAAATGGCCCGCAACTGTGGTCTTTTGGCTTTCATCGATCTGCCGGCGCTGGCACGTTGGCCGCGATTCCCCGACGACGCGATGGCGCGCGACGGCATCAACCTTGGACCCGTGATGAAGCCCTTTTTCAACGTCCGCCCGCTCCGATTGGGAGTGTGGATTCTCGCCCTGACAGCCCTGGCCGCGGGTTCCCCGACGGTGCACGCGCAAGCGACGGGGTTGTCTCGCGAGTTTTACTCGGGGATCCCGGGCAACAGCGTGGCGGACCTGACGGGTTCGCCGAATTTTCCGGACCGGCCGACCTTTCGGGACGTGCTGACGGTGGCGTTCGAGACGGGGCAGAACATCGGGGACAACTACGGGCAGCGGATCCGGGGTTTTGTGCGGCCGCCGCAGAGCGGGGACTACGTGTTCTGGATTGCGAGCGACGATCATTCGGTGCTGTACCTGAGTCCGGACGAACATCCCTCGGGCAAGCGGGTGATTGCGCGGGTGAACGCGGCCACGGGGTTCCGGGCATGGTTCAGCCAGCCGGGCCAGCAATCGGCGCCGGTGCGGCTGGAGGCGGGTCGGAACTACTACATTGAAGCGCTGATGAAGGAGGGGGGCGGGTCGGATCATCTCTCGGTCCGTTGGCAGCTTCCGCTGGGTGGGATCGAGGAGCCGATTCCGGCGGTGAACTTCGTGCCCTTCGAAACGCCGCTGTATCCGCCCGAGATCACGCGCCAGCCGGCCAGCCTGACGGTGGCCGAGGGGAGTCCGGCGACGTTCCGGGTCGAGGTGCGCAACACGGATCCGCTGGGGTACCAGTGGCAGCGCAACGGGACGCCCGTGCCGGGTGGGACGGGGCCGGCCCTGACGCTGGGGCGGGTGGCCATGACGGATGACGGGGCGCGGTACCGGGTGACGCTGGTGAACGCGCTGGGTTTTCTGGTTTCGGAGGAGGCGGTGCTGAGGGTGACGGCCGACACGACGCCGCCGACGCTGGTCACGGTGTACAATGCGTCGTCCACCGAGGTGGTGGTGCGCTTCAGCGAACCGGTGCGGGAAGCGACGGCGCTGGTCGGCGGGAACTACGCGCTCGACGGGGGAGCGGTGGTGAGTGCGGTGCGATGGGGGAGCGGGGACGACGAGGTGATTCTGACGACGTCCCCGCTGGAGGCGGACGCGACGTACACGTTGACCGTCAACGGCGTGACGGACCGGGCGGCGACGCCCAACGCGATTGCGCCGGACACCCGGCTGGCGTTCACCGTATTGCGGTTGTCGCCGGTGACCATTGGGCGGCTGGCCTTGCCGACGATGATCGAGCCGGTGCCGGGCGGATTGAACATTGCAGCCGACGGGGCGGGGTTGTGGGGCACGAACGATCACGTCCATTTCAGCCAGCAGGTGCGGACGGGGGATTTCGACGTGCGGGTGCGGATCGAATCGCTGGAGCTGACGACGCTGTTCAGTCAGGCGGGGTTGATGGTGCGGCAGAGTCTGGCGACCAACAGTCCGTTTGCGGCGGCGCTGTCCACGCCGAGCCTGGCGGGCAGCCAGTTTGCGTGGCGGGGCATGACGGGGGCGGTGGTGCAGGCGAGCGGTGCCTTCCCGGTGAACTATCCGGAGACGTGGCTGCGGTTGCGGCGTCAGGGGACGAACTTCACGGGGTATGCCAGTTACGACGGGCTGGATTGGAGTTCCCTGGGTCGGGTGGGGATCGGGATGTCGAACGCGGTGTATCTCGGGGTGTTTGTGGGGAGCCGTTCAACGCAGGCGGTGGCACGGGCGTCGTTCCGGGATCTTGGGGATGTGGAGGAGGGGACGCCTGAGGGGGCCTTGCCGGGGAGGATCGAGCCGCTGGGTCCATCGAGCCGTTCGACGGGACTGGTGATCAGCGAGATCATGTATCATCCGGCGGCGCGGGAGGACGGGCGGGTGCTGGAGTACGTGGAGGTGTTCAATGCGGACTCGGTGTTTGCGGACCTTGGGGGATTCCGGATCGAGGGTTCGGTGCGGTATGCGTTTCCGCCGGGGACGCGACTGGGTGCGGGGGACTTTCTGGTGGTGGCACAGGCGCCCGGGGACGTGGCGGCGGAGTACGGGCTGGAAGGGGTGTTGGGGCCGTGGAGCGGGCGGTTGCCGCGGGATTCGGGGACGGTGCAATTGCGGAATCGAGCGGGGGCGCTGCTGCTGAATGTCGGGTATTCCGATCAGCCGCCGTGGCCGGTGGAGGCGGACGGGGCTGGGCATTCGCTGGTGCTGGCGCGGCCGAGTTACGGGGAGGGCGATGCGCGGGCCTGGGGGCCGAGCGAGTTTCGGGGTGGATCGCCGGGGGCTCGGGAGTTCATCGGGCGGGATCCGTGGCGCGGCGTGGTGATCAACGAGGCGCTGGCACATCCGGGGGAGGACATGGTGGACTTCATCGAGCTGTACCATCGGGGCGAGGTGCCGGTGGACCTGTCGGGGGGCATTCTGACCGACGATCCGGCGCGGGCGCGGTTTGTGATTCCGGCAGGGACGATCCTCGAGCCGGGCGGGGTGGTGGCGTGGGACCGGGCGGCGCTGGGGTTCGGGCTGACGTCGGCGGGGGAGGATCTGTTTCTGATCCGGCCGGACGGGGCGCGGGTGGTGGACGCGGTGCGGTTCGGGGCGCAGATGCGCGGCCTGTCGAGCGGCAGGGCCCCGGATGGGGCGGACGTCTGGCGACCCCTGGAGCGACCGACACCGGGGGCGGGCAACGCGCCGGCGTGGCTCGGGCCGATTGTGTTCAGCGAGTTCATGTACCATCCGCCGGTCGGGGAGCCGGGACAGTATGTGGAGTTGCACAACCGGGGGAGCGAGCCGGTGAATCTTCGGGACTGGCGGTTCGTGGACGGGATTTCGTTTGTGTTTCAGGAGGATGCGGTGGTGCCACCGGGGGGGTATTTCGTGGTGGCGAAGGATGTGTCGTACATGCGGGAGGCGTATCCGGATCTGCCGGCGGACCGGGTGACCGGGAATTTCGGGGGCAACCTGAGCAACCGGGGTGAGCGGGTGGCGTTGGCGCGACCGGAGCCGGTACTTGGGACCGATGCCAGCGGGGCGGTGGTGACCAACTTTCTGTACGTTGTCGTGGAGGAGGTGACGTACCGCGACGGAGGGCGATGGGGGCGGTGGTCGGACGGCGGGGGGAGCAGCATGGAGCTGATCGATCTGCGTGCGGACAGCCGGCTGGCGGCCAACTGGGCGGACAGCGACGAGACGGGCAAGAGCGAGTGGACGACGCTGGATGTCACGGGGGTGCTGGAGCTGGGCGTCGGGGTGCCGTCGGAACTGCAGATCATGCTGTTGCGGGCCGGGGAGTGTCTGATCGACAACGTGCAGGTGGTGGACCCCGGCGGGGCGAACCTGGTGGTGAATCCGGGCTTCGAGGGCGGTCTCAACGGATGGATTTCCCAGGGCAATCATGTCGCCTCGGGCCTGGGGACGGGCGGATACCAGAGTCCGCGAAGCCTGCATCTGCGGGCGAGCGCGGGCGGCGACAACGGGGCGAACCGGATCAAGACGGTGCTGCGGGGCAGTTCCCTGACCGAGAACAGCACGGCCCGGATCCGGGCCGACGTGCGCTGGCTGCGGGGGCATCCCGAGCTGCTGATGCGATTGAAGGGGAACTACCTCGAGGGCGTGGTCGAGCTGCCGATCCCGCGTCACCTGGGCACGCCGGGGGAGCCCAACAGCCGTCGGGTGAGCAACGCCGGACCGGCGGTGTACGAGGTGGCTCACGCCCCGGTGCTGCCCGCGGCGATGGAACCGGTGCGGGTGACGGCGCGGGTGCACGATCCGGACGGCGTCGGTTCGGTGCGTCTGCGGTATCGGTTCGATCCGTCGGTGAGCGTGCAGGAACTGCCGATGCGGGACGACGGGCGGAACGGGGACCGGGTGGCCGGGGACGGCATCTATACGGCGACGATTCCGGGGCAGGCGGAGGGGGTGCTGGTGGCGTTCTGGGTGGAAGCGACGGATGGCGCCACGCTGGCGGCGACGGCGACCTTTCCGGCGGACCCGCAGGCGGGGGCGTGCCTGGTACGGTTTGGGGACGCCACGCCGGCGGGGAGTTTCGGGACGTACCGTTTGTGGATGACCCAGGCGAACACGGACACCTGGGCGCAGCGGGAATACATGAGCAACGAGGCGTTGGACGGGACGATCGTGTACGGGAACCACCGGGCCATTTACAACGCCGGGGCGCGGTACCGGGGCAGTCCGTTCATCCGGCCGAACTACACGGGCCCGATGGGATCGTTGTGCGGGTACATCTGGACCACGCCCTCGGATGACCGGTTGCTGGGATCCGATGAGTTCAATCTGGACTGGCTCGAACAGCCGGGTCGGGACCCGACCCTCCAGCGGGAGAGGATGTCGTTCTGGATTGGGGAGCAGCTCGGGGTGCCGTTCAGCCACACGCGCTACATCCAGGTCTATGTGAACGGCGTCCGGCGGGGGCTGGTGTACACCGATTCGCAGCAGCCCAACGGCGAGTACATGTCGAGCTGGTTTCCGGAGGCCGACCGCGGGGAGATCTACAAGATCGACGACTGGTTCGAGTTCAACACGGCGGTGGAGCGCGAGTTCAACCGGGACGCCCGGCTCGAGGCGTATCCGACGCGGCAGGGCGAACTCACCCAGACCCGGTACCGGTGGAACTGGGAACGCAAGTCGAACCGGGGCCTCGACGACGACTACTCGAGTTTCCTCAACCTGGTCGAGGTGCTGAACCTTCCGGATGGCGAGGGGTATGACCGCCGGGTGGAGGAGACGCTGGACCTCGACGGGTGGCTTGGGCCGATTGTGACCCGCCGGGTGGTCGGGGACTGGGACGGTTACGGGTACCGGCGTGGGAAGAACACCTTCGCGTATCTCCCGCCGGGCGGGCGTTGGAACCTGCTGTTGTGGGATCTGGACTTCTCCCTGGGGGGAGGGAGCGACGGGGAGACGACGGAGATCTTCGTGGCCGACGATCCGGTGATGACGCGGCTGTACCGTCATCCGCATTTTGGCCGCGTGTATCTGCAGTTGTTTGCGGAGGCGGTGCGGGGCGCCCTGGCATCGGGGGTGGCGGACCCGCTGATGGACGCCAACCACGAGGCCCTCCAGGCGCACGGGCTGGACGCCGCCTCGCCGGCGCCGGTGAAGTCGTGGATCGCCAATCGCAGGCTCTATCTCGCCGGCGTGCTGGCCACCAACACGGCGCCGTGGTCCATCGACGGCGAGGGAACAGTCACCTCGGACAGCAATGTCCTGACCCTGACAGGCACCGCCCCGATCGAAGTGCGGACCATTTCGGTGAACGGCGCGGCGTATCAGCCGGTGTGGACGACGCGGACGAACTGGACGTTGAGTGTTCCGCTGCGGGCGGGGGCGAACCGTCTGGTGCTCGAAGGGCTGAACCGCCACGGGCAGCGGGTGAGCGGGGCGTTGGAGGCGGTGGATGTCGAGTTCACGGGGGCGGACGAGGCGCCGGAGGACTTTGTGCGGATCACCGAGATCATGTACGAGCCGCTGGATCCCGACGCCGAGTTTGTCGAGATTCTGAACCGCTCCGAGCGGACCACCTTTGACCTGTCGGGGTGGTTTCTCGACGGGGTGAACTACACGTTCCCGGGCGGGACGGCGCTGCCGCCGGGGGCCTACCGGGTGCTGGTCAAGGACCCGACGATTTTCGTGCGGGAACATGGGAACGCCGTGCCGGTGCTGGGGGCGTTTCCGGGGAGGCTGGACAATGCGGGCGAAACGCTGCGGCTGCTGCGGCCGGGGACTCCGGCGAATCCGTGGATCCTGGTCGATGAGGTGACCTATGGGAACCGCCTTCCGTGGCCGTTCCGGGCCCGGGGAATGGGTGGATCGCTGCAGGTCATCGATCCCGCCCAGGACAATCGCAGGCCGTCGAACTGGGGGGCGGTGGACGCCGACGGGCACGGGCATGCGGTGTGGCGGTTTGTTTCTGTGACCGACCGGGCGCGCTCCTCTGAAGTGCGGATCTCGATGGGCAGCCCCGGAGCGGTGCATGTGGATGATCTTTCGCTGGTGGCGGGAATGGTGCCGCGGGTGGGAACGGAGCTGGTGACGAACGGCGGCTTCGAGGAGGCCCTGGCGCCGCATTGGTCGGCCGATCCGGCGGTGGCGGGGTCGTTCATCGACACGGGCGTGAGTCGATCGGGCGGGTCGAGCCTGCGGTTGGTGGCGGGGGCGGACGGTTTCAATGCCGCGGCGTCGGTGCGACAGACCCTGGCAGTGCCGGTGGTGGAGGGGCAGTTCTACACGCTGAGCTTCTGGTATCTGGCGGGTCGGGATGGTGGGGATCTGACCGTCCGGCTGGACGGAGGCGGGGTGCAGACGGTGGTCGATGCGCGGGAACGGCCCATTGCGTTTGCGACCCCTGGAGCGCCCAGTTCGATGGCGGCGACGCTGCCGCCGTTTCCGGAGGTGTGGATCAACGAGGTGTTGCCGCAGCCGGTGGCTGGAACCGGGAGTTCTCCCTGGATCGAGATTTACAATGCGGGGGCCGAGGCGGTGAGTCTCGCGGGATGGTTCCTCTCGAACGATCCCACGGCTCCGGGGCGCTGGGCGTTTCCGGCGGGGGCCAGTCTGGGAGCCGGGGAATTCCGGGTGGTGTGGGCGGACGGCCAGGCGACGGGACCTGCCGGCTGGCGCGCGTCGTTTGCGCTGACGCCGGGCGCGGGTTCGGTGGTGCTGTCGCGGAGTCACAACGGGCTTCCGGCGGCGGTGGATTTCGTTCACTACGCGGGAGTGGGGGCGGGACGGTCCGTCGGATCATTCCCGGATGGTGCGTGGTCGGAGCGGCGGGTGTTCGAGATCCCGACGCCGGGGGCGCCGAACGATCCCACTTCGCTGCCCGTGCGGGTGGTGTTCAACGAGTGGATGGCGCGCAACAGCAGCACGATTGCCGACCCCGCCGACGGGGCGTTCGACGACTGGTTCGAACTCTACAATGCCGGGAGCGCGCCGGTGGACCTGACGGGCTACTCGGTCACCGACAACCCGAACAACCCGACCAAGTCGGTGATTCCGCCCGGGTTCATCCTGGCGCCGGGTGCGGTGATGCTGGTCTGGGCGGACGGGCAGCCGGAGCAGAACGCGCCCGGACGGGATCTCCACGTGGACTTCGCTTTGAGCGGGGACGGTGAAAGCCTGTCGTTGTACTCGCCGGGGGGGACGCTGATTGACCATGTCGATTTCGGGCCCCAGGAGCGGGACGTCAGCGAGGGGTTGATGCCGGACGGCGCGGTGGGCTCGGTGGTCCGTTTCAACCAGCCGACCCCGGGCCGGCTCAATGCCGGTGGGGCGGTTGAGACCATCCGCTTCACGGCGATCGACGCGGGAACGGCTGGGGTGCGGATCGAGTGGAGCGCACGGGCCGGGGGCGTTTACCAGGTGCAGTTTGCGGCGTCGCTGGGAGGGGCGTGGAGCAATCTGGGAAGCCCGGTGACCGCCACCGGGTCGTCGGCCTCGTGGATCGATCCGGAAGGGCTGGTGGCAGGCCGGTTTTACCGGGTGGTTGGACTGGGCGGGCCTTAGAGCCTGTCTGAAAACAGGGCCCCTTCCAGTTTTCAGACAGGCTCTTAGAGCAGTGAGGTGCGAATTCAGGGCCGATGCGCGGCCGCTCGCGCTGGGGGCTCGATGAGGGGTTCCGACTCGTGTCGGTCCCGGAAGAGCGGCGTGCCAGGCAGTGCGGGGCGGGGCGGGAACCGGTCGAGATCGATGGATAATCGTTGTCCGTCCGCTTCGAGGCGGGATCGCAGCACGCCGGGGTTCAGGTCGTGCAAGGGCACCTGGTGGGAGAGGGCGAGGAGGGCGGCGGTGGCGGCGGACTGGCCAAGGATCATGAAGACGGGTTCCATGCGGACGGAACCGTAGGCGATGTGGGAGGAGGAGACCGCACAGCAGACCAGCAGATTGCCGCACTCATGACGTCGTGGGAGGAGGGACCGGAAGGAGAATCATGGTTTTGGCAGGGAAGGAAGGTCGTGACGGGGATGCCTGGCAGGGCACGGAACCTCGCGGGAGGAACCATCCACGTTGTGGGCTTCGTTGCGGCAGCGTCGCTTGCCGCGACGAGGGGGTAAAGGTGGGAATCGGGGGGGCGCATCCCGGAGTTGTGGGTGAGGATGCAGCGAATCGGAGGGACGAGCTCCGCGAGTCCTCAATCCAGCGCTCCACACCGTTGCGGCCTCGTGGAACCCGGCCCTCCGAAGCGCCTCCTGGCGGAATTCGCACCTCTACCGACAACTCCGGGATGCACTGCTTCCCGGCTTCCCGGCTTGCGGGCGATTGCGGAGATGGGGGTTGCCCGGTACGGTCCAGCGTTCGTCATCCGAGTCATGGAACCTCCGGTCCCGATCCGAAGCCGCATCGAGCCTGCCCATCCGCGCTTTCCCTGGGTGGTGGCGCTTCTTGCGGCGACGGCGATCGCGCTGGGATGTCTGGCGCTGGTGGCGTATTTGCGGACGTTGTCGGAGGCGCGGCAGGTGGCGGACGGGGGCGTGGACCTGGTGCGGTATGTGGTGACGAACGCGCCGGGGATTGCCGAGCGGTTCCAGACGGGGACGATCACACACACGTTCCGGAAGGGGATCCCGGAGGTCAGCCGCAATCAGGGGGACATACTCGAGCTGGCGACGTCACGGAGCGAGGAGACGATCACGCGACGGGACGCGCGCCGGGTGGCATGGGACTGGGTGTATCTCGGGACCACGCTGGCGGAGATCCGGGTTCCGGTGACGTTCCGGTATCATGTGAGGCTATCGGATCCGTGGAAGCTGGCGGTACGGGACCAGGTGTGCGTGGTGCTGGCACCGCCGATCCGGCCGAGTCTTCCGCCCGCGATCCATACCGACGGCATGGAGAAGCGGGCCGAGAGCGGTTGGGCACGATTCGACAAGAGCGGCCACCTCGAGGCCTTGGAGCGCGAACTGACGGCGACGCTGTCGGAGCGGGCGGGCGACCCGCTCCATATTGCGCTGGTCCGGGAGGCGTGCCGTCAGTCGGTGGCGGGGTATGTGAGGAACTGGTTGTTGAGAGAGGACCACTGGCGGGAGGACCGGTTCACCGCGGTGAAAGTGTATTTCCCGGACGAACTGGCGGTGGAGAGCGAGGAGGAACTGGCCCGGTACGGGGAGACTCCGACGCTGTGGCTGGGCGGGCCGTGAGGGCGTGAGGGCGGAGGGCTGAGGGCGGAGGGCTGAGGGCGGAGGGCGGGTGGTGATGCTTGTTGAGCCGGGGGATGGGAATGGGGAGGATGGGGCACCGCGTTGGGGCATGGCGGAAGTCTGTCCTGCGGCGCATCGATGCATGAGTGGATGAAGAATCCGTTTCTCCGCGGTCGGTCGGCAGCGGCCACGGGGAATGATCGGTGGAAGGCGGCGGGGATGCTGGCGGCCGGATGCCTGTTGCTGGCGTTGGGGGCGCTGATTCCGGTGCAGGTGCGGACGGTGGATCGGGACGTTCTGGTGGCGGCGAGCCGGGGGACGCCGACGCTGATCGAGGAGGCGGACCGGGCGATGGCGGCGGGGCGTCTGGGACCGGCGCGGTGGATGTATGAGGCGGCCGGGCCGTCGGCGGAGGTGGAGGCGCGATTGGCGGTGGTGGGATGGCGCTTCGATGGGGATTCACGGCTGGCGCGGTGGGGCGGACCGAACTCATGGCTGGACGGGACGGTGGGCGACAGGGTGGCGGGGGGACAGGGGCGTGCGCCGACGGTGTTGGACTGGCTGGTGCCGGAGGAGATCCGGGAGGTGCTGCGGCACGCGCTGGGCGCAAGTGCGCATCCGGTGACCGGCGCGTTGCTGGCCTGCCGGGGATTGGAGGAGACCCGGTTGCTGCCCCCGGTGCATTCGGCTTCGGGCCAGCCGTTCGAGGCGGCGCTGCTGATGGCGGGGGTGCTGGTGGAGTCGGGCCGGATTCACCCGGTGCTGATGCTGGAACTGGAGCGGGAGGCGATGGCGGCGTTGCGCCGGGGGGACAGCGTGCGGATCGAGGCGGGGATGCTGGAGTTGCTGGCCGCGGCGCGGATGATGGATTGGGAGCGGTTGGCAACGTTGATGGAGCGTTGTGAAGATCTGCGGAGTCTGGGCGTGCTGGTCGGGGTGGCGGGGCACGACGGGCCGGCATGGGGCCGGTTGTTTTCGGCGGTGGTGCTGGAGGGCGGGGCACGGGCGGTGGCGTCGTATCTGGACCGGCACGGAGCGGCAGGGTTGTCGGATCTTGGGCAGGCGGTGGCACTGGGGCGTGGGGCACTGGGGGCGCTGCTGGAGCGGGAGCAACGGGTGCGCGAGGCGGGGATGCGGGGTCGGGTGCTGAAGGCGCTGCGGTTGGAAGGGGTTTCAGAATGGCTTGGAAGGTCGGCGCTGCGGGCGCCAGGCTTCTCGCTGGCCGCCAAGTATCTGCTCTGGCTGGACGGGTTGTTCTTGCTGGTGCTTGGCCTGTGGCATGGGCGGCGGCTGGGGTTGAACGAGGCGAGCCGTCAGTTTGAGCCGCGTCCGGCCATCGGGCGGCTGCTGGCGGTGACGGGGGCGGGGGCGGTGCTGCTTTTCCTCGCGAGCGAGGGGTTGCTCGTGCTGAAATCGGTGCCGTTGGAACCTGGGGCATCGTCCGTGGCGCCCGTCTTCCAGGCCCGGTTGCGGCTCGACATCCCCCAGGTCACGACAGCCGTCATGAACGAGAAGGTGCTTGCGATGCTGGTGGCGTTCTTCGTGATCCAGCTTGCCATTTATTTTGTGGCGCTGGGGCGGTTGCGGCATATCCGGCGGCGGTTGGAGGAGGGTGGGACGAAGTTGCGGCTGCTGGACAACGAGGAGGCGATGTTCGATGCGCCGCTGTACATCGGGATCGGGGGGAGCGTGCTGGCGCTGGTGATGCGGCTGACGGGAATGGACGAGATCAGCCTGATGGCGTCGTACTCCTCCACGCTGTTCGGGATCCTCTTCTGTTTCGTTTTGAAGGTGATGCATGTACGGCCGTACCGGCAGCAACTGATTCTCGAGTCGGCGGAGAGGAAGGATCCATGAACCGGTCGGTGCTGCTGGTCATCTGCGACTTCCTGATCCTGACGCTGCTGTCGTTTGTGGAGTTCGATGCCCCGGCCCCGGTGGCGGGTGCTGCGGCAGCGCCGGGGGAAACGCGGCCGGCGGTGTCGGCGCCGGCGATGAGCAACATGCTGACGACGCTCGAGATGGCCCTGGAGTCGGAGCGGGAGCGTCGGGGGGTGTTGAGCCAGGCGTTGACGGCGACGCAGGCGGAGCTGGAGCAGCGCCGGAAGGTGATCGAGGAGCGGGAGCGGAACCTGTCGGAGGTGCGGGGGCGGCTGGAGGCATCGGAGACGGAGGCGCGGCGACTGGCGGAGGAGCGGCTGCGGCTGGAGCAGCGGCAGAGCGAGGCCCTGGCGAGCGTGCAGGCGTTGCACCAGGCGTTCGAGGTGACGCAGCGCAACACGGACACGCTCCGGGAGCGGCTGACGGATTCGACCCGGGAGGCTGCCGAGGCGACGGCGCGGCTGCGGACGATGGAGGAGGATCTGGCGCGGCAGCGGCAGGAGGCGGAGGCGATGCGGAGGCGGATGGCGGTGCTGGACGAGACGCGGGAGGCGTTGAACGAGGAGAAGCGGGCGCTGGCAATGGAGTTGCGGCAGACCGAGGTCGAGGCGCGCGCGGCGCGGATGCTGGCGACCAACCTGAACGAGCAACTGGCCACGGTGGGGCGTGAAAGGGCGGAGCTGCTGGAGACCACATCGAGGCTGGCGACCAACATCACGGTCATCAGCGAGCAGTCGAGCGCGATCCGGACGGAGATCGAGCGGCACACCGAGCAGGCGGGGGCCCTGCGGGAACAGATCGAGCGGCAGGTCCGTCTGCCGGCCAACGCCATCTATGGCGAGTTCCTGTCCAACCGCGTGGAACTGGCGGTGGCGGGCACCACCCGGGGCGGGTTCGGGCAGGAGGTGGTGAGGCGGCGCGAGACGGGGATGGTGTTCGTGCGGGAGGGGGAGCGGGTGTACGGGCTGGTGCATGTCGATGCGATTCCGCTGCGGCTCTGGCCTCCGGAGGCGACCTGGACGGGATTCTCGGCCGAGGTGACACGGGGCGGGGCCGTTGCGGGGTTGCCCGGGTTCGCCCTGTTGGCGAGGGATCCGCGGATTGTGATGATCCCGGTGGATCCGGCGGTGCCAGCGGCGCTCGGCGTGCGGGTGTACGAGGCGGTGGGGGACCCGTCAGAATTCGGCGAGGCGGTGGTGATCGGGGGCGGGGGGACGAATTACGGGGAGTGCCAGTTCCGATTGGTGCCGAATTCGCCGGGTTACGTGCAGATGGAGCGCTCGACGTTTCGGCGCTGGATGGGGGACTTCGCGCCGCGGAAAGGGGACCTGGCGTTCACGCGGACGGGGTTGTTCCTGGGGATTCTGGTGAACGGGGATCACTGCCTGCTTCCGGGCGCCTGGGAGACGCTGCCGGAGTTCCGATGCGGCGAACGGTTGGACCCGGCGGCCAACACGGCGGTGCTGCGGGCCGCGCAGGCGGTGGTGGAACGGTTGCCGGGGGCGTTGAAGTGAAAGGGGCCGTAGAATCGGCTTCCCCTTGGGGGCCGGGTTTCACACCTTGCGGGAAAACATGGATTCGAAGGCGTTGGCGCTGCGGTGCCGGGAGTTGGCGGACGACAAGAAGGCGGAGAACCTGGTGATTCTGGATCTCCGGAAGCTGCCGGGGGTGACGGACTACATGGTAATCGGTTCGGGGACCAGTGAGCCGCACCTGCGCGCGGTGGTGGAGGAGGTCGAGCTGAAGCTCAAGCGGGACGAGGGGCTCTGCCCGCTGGCGGTGGACGGGACCTGGCACAGCGGGTGGGTGGTGCTGGATTACGTGGACGTGATGGTGCACGTGATGAAGCCGGATGTGCGGGAACATTACGACCTCGAGGGGCTTTGGAATGACGCGCCCCGGGTCCGGGTGACGGCGCGGAAGGCGGCGGTGAAGAAGGTCCCGGCGAAGAAGGCGACCCCGCGGGCGACGAAGAAGAAGGCGGCGTGACGCGAGTTCCCGGGAACGGCCCGCACTTCCGGGGCGGAAGACGGTAGGTGCGGGTTTGTTCGGAGCGCCGACATCCCTGTCCGCGTGGTGTCTGGTTGGGGTCCTCGCGGGCGTGACCGTCTGCGCTCCGTGCCGCGGCCCGGGCATTTGCAGGGCATCGAGATCAACGGCGGGCGTGGTAGGCGGCCTGGGCGTATTTCCCGGCGACCAGTTCGGAGGCGAGGGCTGCCGCTTCGGGTGGCGTGGCTGGAGCCGGGGCGGTGGATGGGAAGAAGGCCGGCGGGGCGGTGTGGGTCATGGCAGATTCCCAGTCCGCGCGATCGAGGCGGGGTGGCGGCTGGAGAGAACCCTGGATGAGGAGGCCGAGGCGGTTCCGTCGCTGGGCGGCTCCGGCGATCTTGCGTCCGCCCCAAAGGACATCGAAGCGTTCGTGACCGGCGAAGCACTGTCCGGGGGCGACGCATCGGGCGACCTGGGCGAGTTCGGCGGAGACTCCCAAGGTGCCGAGGGCCTCGACGATCCAGGCGTGGACGGAGCGGTAGCTTTCGAGGGCCGACAGTTCGTACCAGGGATGGGCGGGCGGCACGGTGAAGCTGTAGGTCCAATCGCAGTCGTGGGGGACCAGTCCGCCGCCAGTGGGACGGCGGAGGAGTGGGCGGAGCAAGGTTTGGCGTTCGATGTCGGCCAGGCGCTGGGAGTAGCCGAAGGTGGCGGCTGGCCCGGTCCAGCCGTAGAAGCGCAGCAGCGGGCTCTGGCGTGGGGCGGCGGTGACGAGGAGAGCCTCGTCGAGAGCCATGTTCCAGGCCGGTTCCCCGGGGCCGGTGGAGAGGATCAGGAGCGGGGGCAACGAAGTGGAGGTGGCAACGGAGGTCATGGGATGGCGACCGTGGGAACGATGGCCCGGGAGGGGAGGGTTCGGCGAGTCCCGGTCACGTTGGGCCTGAATCCTGAGCGAGGGATTCTCCTGAAGTGGCGTGGAGTGGAAAAGGGGGGGGCGAAATGCCGGGAGGGTAGGGAAGCTGGGCGGAAGGGTTGGGCAAATGGACGGAAACGGCGTGCGTATGCACGGAGGTACCGTCCATTTCGGGGAGGGGATGGGGCGGGGAGTGGCGTGGAGTGGAAAGGGGGGGAGGT